>JAUIJR010000121.1 GCA_030431075.1 Polyangia bacterium
TCTCCGGTGGCAGCGGCAGCGGTGGCTTCGGCGGCGTGGGTCGCGACGGTGGATCCAGCGGAGGGTCCGGCGGCTCCGGGGGCACTGGAGGCGAAGGCTCAGGTGGCGGCGACGGCTACGTCAGCGTCCATGCCGACAGCCTGGCCAACAATGCAACGATCGACGGAAGTTTCACCTGGGTGAGCCCCCTGCCCTGAGGATCCCCGCTCACTTTTTGCCGACGCTCGACCCTGGCGAGGATTTGGGGTCGACGATGGCGGCGATGTCGACGAGCTCCCAGCTCTCGGCGTTGCGGTACAGGCGTTTGCCCAGTCGCGGGTAGTCGCCGACATCGTGGGCCAAGCGCTGCCCCACGACCAGGGCCCGCAAGGGCTCGGGCCCCGGGTTTTGAAACACGTGCGCGGGTCCCTTCGCCGGCAGGCCCACGAAGTCCCCCGGCCCCAACTCGAACTCCTCCTCGTCGAGGATGAGCTTCGCGCGCCCGGACAATATGTAGACCGCCTCGTCCTCGAAGTGATGGCGGTGGTACTCCGTCGACTCCGCACCCGCCGGAACCTCGATCTGATGAAATCCGAAACCCGTGACCCCCGTCGCGTCGCCGAGCGACTTGTTCAGCCGTCGACCCTTCGGGTTGAGGAAGTGGGTCTTCGCCGTGCCCTCCATCGCATCGATCTCGGCGGCACGGAGGATGAAGCGGGCGAGCGACTCGCGAGGGTTCTCGGACACCTTCGAGGGATAGCACGGCGGCGACCGGGCCGACGACTCAGCCCACCGGGATCGTGTCGCAGCCGAAGAGGATGTCGACTTGGGCTTGGGTGGCCGACTGGACGCGGCCGCAGGTCGTCGGGCACACGCGGATGGTCTGCGGGTCGGCGGAGCTGGGGTAGTAGTACCAGCCGTCGCCGGTGCCGCAGGCGGCTTGGTCTTCGACGTAGAAGACGGACTCGTCGACGCCGTCCAAGTTGAGGTCGACGTTGACCTTCGACGGGTCGAAGCTCTGGCCCTCGGGCGGCTCGGGGATGTCCCACTCGCAGGCGAGCGGCGTCGTCTGCTGCACCGACTGGGCGATCTGATCGAAGACCGGGCCGAACTGTTGCAAGCACAGGTCTCCGGCCACACCACCCGTCATCGCAGCGAGGTCGATGTAGGCTTGGCCGATATCTGCGGACAGCGGGATCAGGCCCTGGCAGCAGTTCGCTCCGATGCCGCAGTCCAGGGGATCGGGATCGTCGAAGGCGACGATGGCGTGGAAGATGTAGTTCGCGTAGCTCGGGTCGAGGGCCTTGAACATCGTGTCAAAGGTGGCCGGGGCCATCGACGCGTTGTCGTCACTGACCACGACGAGATGCTTGACCGAGTTCGGGCGAATGTTCGGCGCCCACAAGCTGTGCGTGGCGATGAACTGATCGAGGGCGTTGCTCGAGCTGACCCCTTGCACCACGTGCAAGTACTCGGGCGGGTTGCTGTCGCCGGGACACGCGCCGGAGCCGAGGGGGACGTTCACGCAGGGGCCGTCGGGCGAGGCTTCGGCGATCATCACCACGTGGCTGTCGATGTTGGCCAAGAAGATCTGCTGGGAGAACATGTTCATGTTCGCCTGCACGAAATTCTTCTCGTCGGTCATCGAACCCGAGGTGTCGATGGCGAAGATGATGTCGACCGGCGCGAACTCGTTCTCGGCCATCTCGCTGACCGCCGCGCAGCCGCTGTCGTCGGTGCCGTCCGTGCCCGTCTCGACCATGCTGTCGAGCTTGGGACCCGTGGACTCGCTGCTGCTCGCCTCGCTGCTGCTCGCCTCGTCGGTGCTCTCGCCGCTGCTGGTGATGCCCTCGTCGCTGTTGGTGAAGGTGTTTTGCGTCGTCGAGCCGAGGACGTCGTCGCCCCCGCCGTCGTTGGTACAGGCGGCCAGGCTCAGCGCCGCCGAGGCGAACAACCACAATCCAGAAACACGCATGCGCCGAGGGTACGCGAGAGGCGGCCCCGACACTGGGCCGGCCTCGTTTCGGTGTGACGCGGCCAACGTGCGCAAGCACATTCGTCCCCGAGCGCGGTGTTGGGGCCGTCACGCCCGCGGCAGGCGGCGCTTCGAATTGTAGGTTTGCGTCCCGGGGGCTCGAGTCGGGTGCAGGCCCAGGGCGCGCGAGTTGTGCAACGGCGTTTTTTTGGGGCTGCGTCCCCACTTGTGCCCAGTTCCGGGGAAGAAGCATTGCCAGCCCATGCGTCCGGAGAGCCGAGACGACGCACGCGTCCCCTTTCATTCGTGTCGCGCATTGTTCACACAGCCGCCGCCCGCTTGCGCGACCTGCGTCGCAGATCGACCACGCGTGCGCGCCGGGCCGCGAGCTGCGCGCTCCGGATCGGCAGTGCCCTCTCGCTCGGGACCGGGCTGTGGGCCGGCGCCGCACCGGCCCGCGCGAGCGCACCTCGAGTCGACTTCGAGTGGAGCGGGCCGAAGCAGTGCCCCGATTCGAGCGAAGTGCGCGCGCGTCTCGATGAACACCTCGCGGCGATCTCCGCCGCGGGCTACGAACGCGAGGTCGTCGCGCGCGCGCAGGTCGAAGCCCGCGGCGATCGTCTCGAGCTCACCTTGGACCTGCGGGTGGACGAAGCCGTCGGGCAGCGCCGCTTGCACGGCGCCGACTGTGAGCTGCTCGCGGAGGTCGCGGCTTTGCTGACCGCCATGGCCGTCGATCCCGCCGCGGCCACTCGCGCCGACCCCTCGCTGCTCGATCGCCTGGGCGAGGCCCAGGGCGCCCAGCCCGACGACGAGGTCGACCCAACGCAGCGCGCGACGAACGCCCCGGACGAAGGCGGGGCGGACTCCGACGACGCGACGGCGACGCCCGTGAACACGTCGGTCGAAGCCGACGACGCACCGCCGGAAGGCGGCGGAGCGCGGGCGCGGCGTAGCGACGAGGGGGGGCCGCACTGGGGCTTCGAGCTCGGCGGCAATGTCGGCTGGGGCACCTTACCCGGCTACGAGCTCGGACCGGAGCTCGGCCTCGTCCTCCAAGGTGCGCGCTGGCACCTGCGCGCCTTCGGAACTTGGGCACCGCGCCGCTCGCTCGCCGTGCCCGGACTCGAGGACGGCGAGGCGGAGATCGACTGGGATCTTTGGAGCGTCGGCCTGCGTGCTTCGGGACGCGTGGGGCTCACGCGTTGGAGCGACCTTCTCGCCGGCGGCGGCTTTCGAGCCGGCCAGATGCGGGCGCGACCCCGTGGTGTCCCGGAGTCCGCGACGGCGAGTCCGGCCTGGCTCGAGATCGAAGTGGGCGTCGACTGGCGTGTGCGCATGTGGCGGTGGTTGTGGGTGCGCGTGGGTGCCAGCGGACACGTCGACCCACTTCGCCCGCGCTTCGAGATCGAGGGACTCGGTCGGGTCCACGAGCCCTCCTGGCTGGGCGTGCGGGGATCGATGGCCATCTTTTTCGAATTTGGGTGATGAAGTGAGCGACGAAGCGGCACGCAAGGAGGTGGGAGCCCGATCGACGACGGCCGAGCTGCGCCCTGCGCCAGATCCGTCGCCGGATCCGTCGCCGGATCCTTCGTCGCTTCCGGCGCCGGACCCCGCCCGTCCCATGCCTCGTTTGGTCGACGATGAAGCGGCCCCGCGCGAGAGCGCGGCGTCACCGCCCACGCTCGAGCAGGTCTACCGCGCGAACCTGGACTTCGTGCGGCGCAGCCTCGTTCGCCTCGGAGTCTCGGGCGCGGAGCTCGACGACGCCACGCACGACGTGTTCTTGGTCGTCGCGCGTCGCCTGCCCGAGTTCGAGGGCCGCTCGAAGATCCAGACCTGGATCTTCGCCATCGCCATGCACGTCGCTCGCGGCCTGCGCCGGGACGCCGCGCGCCTGGGCCGCAAACGGGACGCCATCGCCCAGGTCGAGGCCCAGCTGCACGGTCCGGCGGGGCGCCGCGACCCCTTCGGCAAAGGCGACGCCGCACGCACCTTGCATGCCCTGCTCGAAGTGCTCGACGATGACAAGCGCGCGGTGTTCATCATGTCCGAGCTCGAGCAGATGACGGCGGCCGAGATCGCAACGGTCCTCGAGATCCCGCAGGCGACCGTCTACTCGCGCTTGCGACTGGCGCGTCAGCGACTCGAACGCGCAGTCGCTCGGATCGAAGCCCACGAGCGACGGATCGCGAGGCGCGGATCATGAGCGGCGGCTCCGGACTCGACCGGCTCATCGCGCTCGAGCGCGAGGGTGTCGAGCGCCTGCGCAGCTCGGAAGACAGCCTCGTCGCGGGACTCGAGCGCCTCAACGCCGACGTCGACGCCGGGGCCCTCCCCCGCTTTGGCGATGGCGCCGCGACGGCCGGTGGCGTCGGGGGCACCAAGCTCGCGCTGGTCGCCCTGCTCGTGGGCGGTGGGCTGACCGCCGCTTGGTTCATGCGGGGCGAGGGTCCTCCCGAGAAGATCCATGTCGCGCTCGAGTCGAGCCCGGCCGAGACTTCTGCCGGGGACCCGGCAATGTCCCCCGAGGGAGACGAGGCCGCGCCCGCGACCGGCTCGCCGGAAGCGCCGAATCTCGAGGCCGCGGCCGAAGCGACACCCACCGACTCCGTCGCACGCCCGGCCGGCGACCCCGTCGCGGGCGACGAGACGACGCCATCGCCGACCGCCCACAGCGCCGCTCGAGTGCAGCAAACACAGACCCGGGCGAGCGCGGATGCCCGCGCTGATGCCAGCAAGTCGAAACATGGTGCGCTCGCATCCGCACCCGCCCCCAAAGCCAATTCGCAGCCCGCCCCCAAGCCCGACGCCCCGGGCGACGAGCTCGCCGAGCAACTGACGATGCTGCGCGCAGCCGAAGCCGCCTCGCGAGCCGGCCATGACGCCGCCGTACTCCGACACGCGCGCGAGTACGCGGAGCGCTTCGCCACCCCCTTGTTCAACGAAGACATGTCGGCGCTGGCCACCATCTCGCAGTGTCGACGCGATCCGCAGCGCGCAGCCGAGTACCTTCGTGGTTTCGAGGCTGCGCATGCCCGTTCGATCCATCGGACCCGGGTCGCCGACGCCTGCACGGACGAGGCGCCGTGACTGAGGCCATGACGGCCCCCCGCGGCCCGCGACGCATCGGACTCCTCGGGGGACTGCTCGCGATCTGCGCGCTGGGCACGAGCTGCACGAGCCGGCATTTGCTCGGCCGCCTCGACGAAGAGAGCAGCGAGACTCTCGGCGGCCTCGACGAGGACGCGAGCGGGAGCGCCGACGACGACACGGCCGGGAGCGACGGGGCGGACGAAGGCAGCTCGAGCGGCAGCGGCTCGTCGAGCTCGGATACGGGCACGACCGAGCCGGACCTGCCGACCTCCGGCTGCAAGCAGGACGACTTCGAGCCCAACGACAGCCCGGCCGCCGCCGCGGATGCCGGCTTCATCCCCGGCTCCGGGGTGGACCTCAGCGGCAGCGCCTGCGCCGGCGACGAAGACTGGTACCTCTTGCCGGTCTCCGCGGAGACGGTGCTCAGCGCCGAGATCGCCCTCGAAGGCGACATCGTGCCGATCGAGATGGGCGTGCTCGACGCGCAGACCCTCGAGCTCGTGTGCCGCTACAACGGCAGCGATCCCATGGTCTGCGGCATCAGCCCGGGCGACTACCTCTTGCGGGTGGCCGTCGCCCCGGGCGAGGAACCCGAGCTGCTGAACTACCAGGTCAAGCTGACGGTCTGAGTTCAGGTGCGATCGCGCCCCCGCTTTCACGACCGGGGGACTCGCGCTAGCGTGCCCGCGATGAGCGTCCTGCCCGCGCATCTCCTCCCCGACAACGCCCGCATCGAGGCCGACGGAAGCTTGTCGATCGGTGGCCTGAGCACCCTCGAACTCGCGGAAGAATTTGGGACCCCCTTGTTCATCTACGACGAGGCGCACATCCGGACTCGCTGTGAGCGCGCCGTCAAAGCCTTCCCCGATGGGGTCGCCTACGCGGGCAAGGCTTTTTTGTGCAAGGCCATGGCCAAGCTCGCCTACGCGGCGGGCATGCACATCGACGTCGCCTCGGGCGGCGAGCTCTTCGTCGCGCGCGCGGCCGGTGTCCCCGCCGACCACCTGGTCGTGCACGGCAACAACAAATCCGAAAAGGAGCTGCGCTACGCGATGGACGAAGGCGTCCACCGAATCGTGGTCGACTCCTTCGACGAGATGGACCGCATCGAGGCGCTGGTCGACGCCGGGGCCGCGCGTCCCCGCGTGCTCTTGCGCTTGACCCCCGGCATCGAAGCCCACACCCACGAGTTCGTGAAGACGGGGCAAGAGGACTCGAAGTTCGGCTTTGGCGTGCGCTCGGGTGACGCCAAGCGGGCCTTGGATCGCGCCCGCCAAAGCAGCGCGATGGAATTCGTCGGCGTGCACGTGCACGTGGGCAGTCAGGTCTTCGACGTGAGTTCCTTCGAGCAAGCGGTCGAAGTACTCGCCCCTTTGGTCGCTCCTTTCGCACCCGAAGAGCTGTGCTTGGGCGGGGGCTTGGGTGTGGCCTATGTCGAGGGCGAGCAAAGCGACGGCATCGAGGCCTGGGGCGCTGCGATCCGACGTGCCTGTGCCCGGGCCGGGATCACGGCGCGCATCACGGCCGAGCCGGGGCGTTCGATCGTCGCCTCATCGGCGATCACCGTGTATCGCGTGGGTACGATCAAAGAGATTCCCGGCGTTCGCACCTTTGTCTCGGTCGACGGGGGCATGAGCGACAACCCCCGCCCGGTGCTCTACGGCAGCGGCTACGAGACCTTCTTGCCGCGCGCGGCCGGGGCGGAGCGGCCCCGGGTGATCCGCTTGGTGGGCAAGCACTGCGAGTCCGGCGACCTGCTGGTACGCGAAGGCAAAGTCCCTGCGGATCTGAAGGTCGGCGACCTGATCTCGACCCCGGTGACGGGCGCCTATGGCTACTCGCTGGGCTCGAACTACAACAAGGTCACGCGCCCGGCCGTAGTGTTCGTGGCGGATGGCGCGGCGCGGGTGGTGATCCGCCGCGAAACCCACGAAGACCTCATCCGCCTCGACACCTAACACCGGTCGGGGGGACTCCCATTTCGGTTCGGCGCCGGACGGGGAGACTCACTAAGTTTTTCGGTGGTCTCGAACGCCAGCAGCGACGGATTCGGGTCACATCTACCCTCACGGCATCGAAAGCTACGGCCGCAGCGATGCGCCCGGCCCATTGGCGGCGATCAGATGCCCGCCGGCCCCCCGCTACCCCAGCACCGGTAGGCGGGTGCCAAAAGGCGCCCACCGAAGCACTCCACCACCTGCGCATCAATGGGGCGGCGGACCCACCGCAACGTTTCGAAAGCGAAGCTCCGCGTAGGTTCCATACGGGAAGACCGCCGGCTCCCCACGACGCTGGGCCGCGCGGGCCGCCGCGTACTCTGCCTCCCAGGCCCGGTTTCGCTGTAGCGCCGAGATCCGGGCCCACTTCGAACGGCCGGCCACCGTTGGCGTCAAGGTGAATCGCGGCTCGTAGGTCTCGGGCAGCGCGTTCCATCGCTGTTTTGACACCTTCTCCTCGCCCTTCGGACGTCGCCCCTCGGCTTTCAGTTCCTTTCGCGCTTTGCGCTCACGCTCTTTGACCTTGTCGCGGAGCAGCTGATCAAACTGCGCGTCATCGAGATCGGGCCGCACCGCCGGACGCTCGACTTTGAAACAGACCTTCGACGGAACATCGGGGTTACTCGCGTCGAAGTACACATTGGGCCGGCGAAAGCTCATCTCGGTCCCCAGGGTGACCCCAGCCGTGGTGAAGCCGGGCCAACGCTCCGCCGCTTTGACCAATCCGGCGGTGACGGGGTTTGCCAGGGTATAGGCCATTCGGTCGACCACATCGTCATCGTCGACGAGTTCGACGTCGCAAGGGCCATCCCCGCTCCAGAACGAATCGAAGCGTCCGCGTAGTGCGTTCAACGCTTTCGCCAGTAGCGAGTTGAGCATGCACTTGAACGCGGGGTAGTTGCCGTGCGGGTCCGTGACATCGATGTGGTAGTGGTTACCCATGAAGCAGGCTGCGTGAAGGCGCAGCCCGTAGCGCTCGAGGCAGAGCCCGAGCGTGAATCCAATGATTTCGCGGACCTCCGGCCTATCCGGGGTCATGTACAGGTGGCGACCGAAGCACCGCCGCGTGATCTTATAGCGACGGCCGGGAACTACGGCGCGAGCGCGTACGCGCTCGTACCCGCGCTTCTTCGCTCGTTGCTGCTGGTTGCGATTCTTGCGACGGCGCTCGATGCTGGCTTGAACTCGGGACACGAACATGTGTCGACCGCCGCGTTCGCGGCTTGCACGTTCACCGGAAAATAGTCCCCCCGACCCCGCCCAGGTCTCTCGTTCGGAGTCCCCCCGACCGGCGCTA
The DNA here is from genome assembly GCA_030431075.1 of Polyangia bacterium. Taxonomy (GTDB): domain Bacteria; phylum Myxococcota_A; class Polyangia; order Nannocystales; family Nannocystaceae; genus JAUIJR01. The sequence continues at coordinate 8,345 of JAUIJR010000121.1, forward strand.
GGGGATGAGTTCCGCTTGGATGAGGCGGGCGCGGGCGACTTGGGCGACGCGATTTTCCGGGTCCTCCGCATACATCCGCAGTACCTCTCGTACAGTCGCATCCCGAGTCCCCCCGTCAGCCAAACCCGCCTCCACCGACTGGGCGATGAAGTGTGGACGCAGCAGCCGGTAGCCCCGCGTCTCCCACAGCTGGCCGTTCACGCCATCTTTTCGCACATATACGAGCGCCCGCGCCGAGACATGAACCAAGCCCCAACGCGGGTTCATGTCGAAATGCGCCTCCCCGCTTCGCCTTGGATCGTTGTCGATGAGTACCCATTCGATTCCCCAACGCTCCGCTTCCGCCTCGAAGACCCTCGGGTCGACCATCGCCTGGGCGCTGCGTTCCATGAACTCCGGGGAGTAGACGAGGTCGACTCGACCGTCGACGTAGACGGGTACCTCCCCGTCAAAGCGCTCGAGGAGGTATCCGCCGTAGGCGCTCGCGTTCAGCACCGGGCCCCGCAGGTGCCCCGCCGCTCGTTCGACGCCGATGAACTCGATGCCGACGACCGGGTGGTGGTCAGCGGCGACGCCTAGATGGGGCCCCGGCAAGGGTCGGTTCCACGCGAACCACGCCCACCCGAGCGCGAAAAGGAGTCCCCCCGTCTGGGCGAAAAGGAGTCCCCCCGACCGGGAGGAGGGCCATGCGCGGAGGGCGGGGATTGTGGCGAGAATCGGCAAATACGCCCCATAGCGCAGCCCTCGGCTCACCAGCACCAAGCCCATCATCAAGCAAGCCAGCTCCCAAAGGTGCGCACGCACCCCCCGCCGCACGAACACCCACAACGCCGCCAGCGTCGGCAGCACCAGCCCCACCGTCCACGGAGACAAGCGCCACAAAATCTCGACCGCCGGTGTCTCGAACTCCCGCATCGACGCGTAGTCGTTCAGCAAAGCGCGACTCGTGTCGAAGATCGCCAAGCCATAGGGGGTGCACAGCAAAGCGAGGCCCGCCGGCACCACCATCCACGCCGGCCCCAGGCTCCGGCGTGACCGACCGCCCTCCAGCCAAACGCAAAGGGCAAAAACAGCCAGCAGCACCGGCAACAAGAGTGCCCCACGGTGCAACTGCGCGTTCAGCAAGACAAGGCCCAAAGCCACGCTCGGCCAGCGCCACCGCCTGTCCGGCGTCGCCGCGTCATCGGCCGCACGCAGCTCGTCTCGCCAAGCATCGAGGACCCCCACAAACACCGCGGCGATCACCAAGCTCAAAAGCTCGGGTCGCTCGAGCACCCGAAACGAGAGCGCGCCCGCGGCCACCGACAACACCCCCAAACGCAGCGTCGGTGGTGCCTCAGGGACTCCTCGCCGCAGTCCCCAGCCGAGGGCGACCATCAAGGCCACGAAGCCCAGGAACTTGAACAGCACCAAGCCCCCATCGCCCAAGACGGCGAAGCCCGCCATCAGCAGGTCCGCGAGCCAATCTTGCCAAGGCCAAGGACTGCCCTCGAAGGTGTGTGAAAAGAGGTCGACCTCGAGCGGGACGCCCTCACGGGCTAGCGCTCGCCCGGTCTGCACATGGAACCAAGCGTCGTAGCTGGCGACGGGTCGCAGGCCATCCCACGCGAGCCCAAAGAGCAACAAGGCCCCAGCGAGCGCGGCGCTGCCTCGACTGCGGGCCTTCACGGCCCAGATGGTACCGCGTCCGCGGCTGCGCGCCGTCCCCAGCACGCAGCTCGACCCACGAGAAAAGGGGGCGCGACATCGGCCGGCCCCCTCTCGTCAGCCGCGTCGCGGCCCCTGCGGATCACTGCGGCAAGATGCAGATGCCCACGTCACTGAATCCCGGCGGCGGCGTCATGCCTTCGTAGTACGAGGTGCAGACCTCGCCCGCGTTCGGGCAGGTCGGGTTCTCGCTGAGGCTGCACACGTTCGCGCAACAGCCGCTCGACGCTCCGTTCTGGCACTCGGAGCTGTTCACCACCGTCGCGTCGACGCAGATCGAGCCCGGGTCGCAGGCATTGATGAACTCGCAGGGCGTGCCGTGCTGGCCCCCCTCGCCGCTCACGTCCAGGTCGCAAAACCACGCCAAGCTCGGGTCGTCGTAACAAGCCCAGCCCGCCGGGCACGAGGGCACCAGGGGATCGCAAGGCGGCAAGCACAGACGCAAGGTGCCGTCGTTGGTGATCGTGCACGGCGCGTTCTCCGGGCACTGGTCCGTCTCGTCGCAGAACTCGATGCAGGTGCCGAGCATGGTCTCCGCGTCCACGCCCCAGCAGATCTTGTGCAGACCACAGGTGTCGGAGGTGCCGAGGTTCATGCACTCGTCACCGATCTCGCCATCGCCCATCAGGTCGACGCAGATGTTCTGATCGCCGGTGGGGCCGCTCGCGTCCCAAGTGCACTTTTGTCCGTCGGGACAGTCGTCGATGGGCTTGGGGTCGCACATCGCGGGGCCCGACATCGAGTCACCGACGAAGCCGGCCGTCGTCGAGCTCGAGCTCGTCGTCGTCGTGCTGGAGGTCGTCGCCTCGCTGGTCTCGCCCTCTTCGCCCTCTCCCGCTTCACTCGAGCTCGTCGTCGAGCTCTCGTCGCTGCCCTTGTCGCCACAGGCCGGGAGAATCGAAAGCGCCAGCAAGCCGGCGCACGCCAATGTCTTCGTCGTCATCTGAAACATCTGAATCCCATGAAATGCAGCTCGCCCGTCGACATGTCGTTCTTCGCCGAGGCGAGGCCGAGTCGTCAGCTTCCCACTTGCGAGGGGCGGATCCAAGCCGTGACTTGCCCGCGATGGCTGCGCCCTGACCGCAAGGCCTCCGAAACGAAGAGGCGTCGGTCGAGCCGGGGCCCCGGGACACGTGCGGCCCACTGCCCGGAATTGGACGCGACAGCACCCCGAGACGGGTGCTAAGAGCCTGCCCGTGAGTGCCGAACTGCCCGCGCGTCGCCTCGTGCTCGTTCGTCACGGGCACTACGAGCGCGTGGGGGATCTCGGCGACACCGTCTGGGGCATCTCCCCTCGCGGGCGCCGCCAAGCGGCGCGCACCGGGCGTCGACTGGCGCGTTTGATCCCTACCTACGGCGGCAAGTTCGAGGGCATCTATGTCAGCCCCTGGCCGCGCGCGATCCAGACGGCCGAGATCATCGCCCACGAGCTCGACGAAGCCAAGGTTCGCATCAAGCCCTACCTGCACGAGATTCCCGCGCTGGTGCCCGCCGACGAGAACGGCAACTCGATGCACCCCGCCTTGCCTCCGTCGAGTCCCGGCGAGCGAGCGGCCGCGGTCGAGCAACTCGAGCGCATCGAGGCGCGCTTCTTCAAGCCCTCGAAGGTCGACTCCACCTACGTCATCGCCTGCCACGGCAACCTGATCCGCTACCTGGTCGCCCGCACCTTGGGCCTGCCCCTCGAGCTATGGATGAAGATGGACATCGCCCACGGCTCGATCACCGAGGTGCGCATCTTCCCGGGCGGCCTGGCCGCGCTCGTCTACTACAACGACACCGGCCACTTCCCCCCCGAACTCGTCTCGACTTGATCTCATGCGCCGCTTGCCTCTCGTCCTCGCCCTCGCCTCCCTCGCTGCCCACGCCTGCAAACCCGAGGTGAGCACCCCTCCCGAGCCGCAAGCCCCCCAAGGACCCAGCGTCGCCGACTACGAAGCTTGGGTCGACGAGGTCTTCGCGGACTACTTCGATCGTTTTCCCGTCACCGCGAGCGCGCTCGGCGAGCACGGCGGCGACGCACGCTGGCCCAAGCTCGATGCCGCCAGCCGGGGCGACCACCTCGCGTGGGCCAAAGCGCAGCTCGAGCGGGCCGAGGCGCTGCGCGCGGCCCCCCTGAGTTTGGATCAGCGCGTCGACCTCGACATCTGGCGCACGCAGCTCGCGCAGCTCGTCTTCGAAGGCGAGGTCGAACAGAGCTTGACGCGTGACCCCTTGGCCTGGAGCTACCTGATCGGAGCCGGCCTCGACAACCTGATCAACCGCGACTACGCCCCCCTCGAGACGCGGGCGCAGGCCCTGGGCGCGCGCCTCGAAGCGCTGCCCGAGCTGCTGGTCACGGCCGCCGACGCGCTCTCGGACGCCGACGCCGTCCGGCGTCCCCAAGCCGAGGTCGCCAAAGGCCAGCTCGAAGGACTGCGCTACCTGATCCGCATCGAGATCCCCGAGAAGACCAAGACCCTCGACGAGGGTCTGCGTGAGCGCATCGCCATCGCCGGACGCCGCGCCCTGACGGCCCTCGACGCCTATGAGGCCGCTGTCCTGTCGGACGCGCGCATCGAGGCCGCGCGCGGCGAGTGGCGTTTGGGCCCCGAGGCATTTGCCCAAAAGCTCGCTTTGACCCTGGGCTACCCGCCGGGCGAGGCCGTCGACGCCCAGGCCCTACACGCCCGCGCCCGCGCCGCCCACGGCGAGGTGCGCGCTCGCATGGAGAGCCTCGCCTTCGACTTGTACGAGCCCCTCTTTGGGCGGCGCCCACCCGGCGGCGCCGACGAGCTCGGGCGTTCACGCATCGTCCGCGAAGTTCTCGA
>JAUIJR010000650.1 GCA_030431075.1 Polyangia bacterium
CGCGACGACCGCCTCTTCAAAGGCCTCGCGGGCATCGGCGGTCTTGGCGATCTGGGCCACGGTGGTCTTGCCGTCGACCTCGAAGCGGTAGCCGCCGACGGCAGCGTCGGCCGGCAAGGGCAGCTGGTACTCGACGCGCAGGGCCTCGGCGTAGGGGTTGATCCAAAGCTGCTCCAGCTCGACGCGACACAGGCCAGCCCCGGCCGTCGCGCGGATCTCGACTTCGCGCAAGACGAGCTCTCGACCATCGGCGGCGACGAGGCGCGCGCCGTGGCTGGGCGAAGACCCGGGAGCCGGGCTGGGGGTGCAAGGAGCGGTTGAAGACACGAAAGCGGGTGCGGGCATGATGACCTCCGATGGGGTGAAAGCGACGCCCCCATGGCGCCGCGCCCGCCCAACGGGAGGGAGGCCGGATCGGTGACAAAGTTTTCGGACTCGCGGTATACGCGCATCCCGAGAAGGTGGAATTAATAGTTATTTACATCTAAAGTTTAGTTTTGTTATTTAATGTGAGGTGAAGATCAAAAGCGCAGCTGCATGTTTGGTGTTCGGGACCGCAGTTTCGGCGGCCGGCTGCTCAGCGGGCACGCTGCAGGCCTCGGGCGAGGAAAGCGCCACGGCTTCGACGGAGGCGAGCGAGAGCGACGGGGAGGCGAGCGGAAGCGAGGGTGGAGCGAGCGGAGCTGGCGGCGAGGAGGGGCCAGCGTCGGGGTCGAGCTCTGGTCCGGGCAGTAGCTTCGTCGATACGGGGGGAGTTCCGCAGGACGATCCCACCTGCGACGTCTGGGCCGCGGCCGATGCTTGCCCGCCGGGAGAGAAGTGCACCGTCGTCTTCGATCAGTCGTGGGGGGATTTCGACAACCGTTGCCGCGCGGTGCTCGGAGAGGCCAAGGCGGGCGAGCCCTGTTTCAGTTTCGACGCTGCGGACGGGCTCGATAGCTGCGACGCCGAGTCCGTCTGCTGGGACCCCGATCCCGATACCAAGGTGGGCATGTGTATGGAGTTTTGCGGCGGGCACCCGTCGGCGCCGCGCTGCTCGGGGACGGCGGTCTGCAACATGGACAAGTCCGGCATCAGGCCCCTTTGCATGGAGCGTTGTTCACCGCTCGACGACCCCTGCCCGGTGGGGTGTAGCTGCCAGCCGGGAAGCTTCGAATCGGCGTTCGTCTGCTTGCCAGTTTCGGATGAGCCGAGCGGGGAAGGCGCCCCGTGCAACTTCACCAACGCTTGCGCCAGCGGTCTCGCCTGCGTCTCATCGAGCGTTTACCCCTGCGACGAGGCCGCGGCGACCACGGGAGGGTGTTGCGCACCCTATTGCGACCTGAGTTCGGTCGAGGGATGTGCGGCCGAGGGCACGAGCTGCGAGCCCTTCTACACCGATCTGGACCCGACTCCGGACCCTTCGGTCGCGTCGCTGGGTTTGTGCCTCTCCAACGCCCGCTAGCGCGTAAAGCTCGCCCAGCCCGCTTCGCGGGTGATCACCGGGCGGTAGCCCAGGTCGCGTTCGGCTTTGCTGCCGTCGAGGGTGCAGTGGCGGCTCATGACCATGACTGCGTGGCGGGTCAGCGGGGGACGGTCTTTGCGTCGCAGCAAGCGCCACAGGGCCTCGGTCAGGGCGGCGGCCGGGCGCGCGAGCCACGAGGCGATCGTCGCGTCGGGGATCTCGATCTCGAGGGCGCCCATCATCTTCGTGATCATCTCGCGGATGGTGGTCTGGCCCGCGTCCAAGATGAAGTAGGCCTCGCCGGAGCGTCCATTGGTCAGCGCGAGCTCGATCGCATGTACGAGATTGTCGATGTGCGTCGTCGATGTGCGCACTTCGCCGCCGTCGATCCAGCGCCAATCTCCACTTTGGATCATCGCTTCGATCTTGGGGAGCAAGGTGCTGTCGCCGGGGCCCCAGATCAGCCGCGGGCGCAAGACCATCGTGTCGAAGCCGGGGCGGCTCGCCGCGACGACCAGGGCCTCGGCCTTCGCTTTCGTCGCGCAGTAGGGGTAGGGGGAGTCGGGCGCCAGCGGGTAGCTCTCGTCGGCGCCTTCGATGTGCTGCCCGCGGACGATCGCGGCTTCGGTCCCGATGTGAATGAAGCGTCCGACCGAGGCTGCGCGCGCCGCTTCGAGCATGCGCCGCGTGCCTTCGACGTTGACGCGCTCCCAGGCCTCGCGCGGGCCCCAGTCCTCGACGAAGGCGGCGCAGTGGACGATCGCGTCGACGCGTCCGAGCTCCTCGGCGCTGACGCTCTCGAGATCACAGCGGATCGCTCGCCCCCCGCCGGCCTCGATGGCGCGGTCCGAGCGTTCGGAACGCGACATCGCCCGCACGTCGTGACCCAAGGACACGAAGTGGCGCAAGGTGGCTCCGCCGACG
>JAUIJR010000651.1 GCA_030431075.1 Polyangia bacterium
GCACAGGTGGTCCGAGTGCCAGGCGCCGCCGTAGCGGGCACAAAAGTCGCGCAGGCGAGACAGGTAGATGGGGTCGAGGGGATCGGGGCCGCCCAGGGACATCGTGAGCCCGTGGGTGATCAGCGCGTGGCGCTGTGCGATCTGCTCGAGGTAGGCCGGCCACTTGCCGCCGCGCTCGATGTAGTTCTCGGGGGCGATTTCCATGAAGGCGACGCGGCCGTCGGCGTCGCCCCGGGCGATCCGGCGCGCGAACTTCGATCGCAGGCCCAGGCCGACGCCGGTGGGGGAGGTCTCGCTCATGGAGTCAATCGGGGGCGGGGGGTGCCCCAAACGAAGATACCCGCGAGGGCGCAGGGCCGCTCGCGGGTACCGGATTACAGAACGTGAGTTCTGGGTCGCTTACTTGGCGCCCGAGCAGGAGGCCTCGGCCTCGTCGCCCTCGGCGGCCTCTTCACCCTCGGCCTCGTCGCCTTCGGCGGCGTCGGCATCACCCTCGCCCTCGGCGGCGCAGGAGCCTTCGGCCTTGTCGCCGGCGCAGGAACCCTCGGCGGCGTCGGTGGCAGCGTCGCCCTCGGCGGCCGCGTCACCGGCGGCGGCGTCGGTGGCCTCGTCGGGGGTGGTGGTTTCTTCGGACTTGTTGCAGCCGCTGAGCGCGAGAGTACCGGTGCCCAGAACGGCGAGCGTAGCTGCGATGTGCTTCAGGTTTGCCATGATCGTTTTCGTTTCTCGTCGCCGGGGGCCTTGTTCTCGCAAGGGGGGAGGCCCGGCCAGGCGCCTGTGTATCACGGTTCACAGGGGTTCACACGCAAAAGTGAGCCGGAGCAACCTTTATCGAGGGGCAAAGATCGACGCGCGCAGCGCGGCAGAGGGCTCGCCAGCGCCCGCCTCCTGAGTGATTTCGCCACTTTGCGCGGCACCGATGGCCCGGAAGGCCTCGAGCACCGGGGGCAATCCGGGTGCGGAGAGCGCCGTGTGGACCCGCTTTGTGACGATCTCCGCAGCGCCCTTTTGTGCCGCCTCGGCGACCTCGGATCCGCGCGTGATCAACTGCTCAGCCGACCAGATCCCACCCTCGGCCAAGCAGCAGCTGTGCAGCCCACGCACGAAGGTGTCGGCCGACGCTTGCCCCTCGCTGAAGCGGCGCAAGGCCACGTCGAGGCCAAACCAAAAGGCGGCGCCACCCCAGTAGACCTGGCGGTAGCCACGGGTCTCGTGCATCCGCGCCGACGCGGTCCCCAAGTCGAGCTCGCTGCGGCCGGCGTGCGAGGCGAAGCCACGGGCCAGCGCGCGCAAGGCCGCGGCCTCTTGCGCCGCCGACCCGCCTTTCGAGTCCAAGAGCCCTGCGCGTGCTCGCACCACCTGTTGGTAGTAGGTCGCGTAGCCCTCCGAAAACCAGGCGTCTTCGCTGCGCACGAAGGGCATGCCGAGGTGCAGCATCTCGTGCACCGCGACCCACTCGCCGATGAGCTCTTCGTCGCGCGCGCCCGCCCCCAACAAGAGGATCAAGCCGGGGCCCCCGCCGCGCGCCGTCATGCCGAAGGCGACCGGATCCCCGCGCGAGGGCACGGGCAGCACGACCACGAAGAGGCGCTCGGTGGCGAAGCCGGGGTAGAGCGTGGCGACGGCCTCGCCGGCCGCACGCAGCCAGGCCTCGATGCCTTCGTCGCTGGCCGTGCGTGGAAGCGCGGGCATCACGACGTCGAAGTCCGACTCGGCCACCCGAAAGCGGCGCCGCCAGGGCCGACCGAAGACGGTGTAGCTGCGCATCTGAAACACGGAGTCGTCGAGGCGATAGCGATCGGGGCCGAGCGCTTTCCAGCCGACGGCGGCGACGAGATCGCCGGGCAAGTCGAACTCGGCTTCGACCTTGGCTCCCTTGGCGCGCCGCTCGGGTCGCCACAGCCACTGGCTCGAGCTGAGCACATGCGTGTCGCCGGCGCTGGTCGAGCCCATGAAGCCGGAGTTGCGATCGAGGACCTCGAGATCGACGACATAGTCGATGCAAGCGTCGTCGCCGAGGGCGGCGGTCTCGATGCGATCTTCTTCGAACTCGAGGGGCGCGCCATCCGGCCCGCGCGCGTCGACCAGGCTCGTGTCGGCGGCATCCTTGGGATTGACCCACGCGGCGGGGGCGGGCCCGCGCCAGCAGGCTTCGACCTCGAGGCGCGTGAGATCGGCGTCGCTGCGCACGGTGTAGTTCCAGTCACGCGCGAGTGACGAGCGGGGCGCGGCTTCGGCCACGGGCGCGGCCACGGGGGCCTCGCTCGCCTGCGTCGTGCCGGCGCGACACGCCGCCACCCAAGTCAAGGCCAGCAGCGAGCCCGAGAAGCAGGAGTCCACGATCAGCAGGATGTGCTG
>JAUIJR010000652.1 GCA_030431075.1 Polyangia bacterium
CCTCGAGCTCGAAGGCTCAGGCTCCCTCGACGCCCGCCTCGAGACCCTGCTCGCGCATTGCCGTGCGCTGGGTCTGATCGAGCGCTGAGCCCGGGCTTGGGGCTCAGTCCTTTTCGTCGGATCGCTCGGACGCGCGTCCGATGAACAAGCCGCTGCCCCCAAAACGGTCGCGCACCGAGGTGAGCACCGACTGAAGCGCCTCTTCTTTTTGGCGATCGGGGGCCGGCTGCGTCGCGTCGCCCTCGAGCTCGGCGAGCAGGTCGAGCTGGGTCGCCGCCGCCTCGCCAAAGTGCGAGACCCCCACCCCGATCAGGCGAAAGGCGCGGCCCTCGACCTCGACCGCGTCGAGCAGTGCGCAGGCTTCTTTGTGGATCTCCCTCGCCAGGCGCGTCGGCTGCCCCAAGGTCCGTTGTCGCGTCTGCGTGCGAAAGGTGTTGTCGCGGATCTTCAGGGTCACGCAGCGCCCCTCGAGCTCGGCGTGCGCGAGGCGGTCGGCCAAGCGCAGGGCCAGGCGCATCAGCATCGACTCGAGGGCCTCGCGACCGACCAGGTCCTCTTCGACCGTGTGCTCGCCGATCTTTTGTACGCCCAGAGGCTCGAGGCGCGCGCGGGTCTTGGGGCCAACCCCCCACAGCTTGCGGATCGGGAGCGGCGCCAAGAACTCGGCCTCGCTGCCCGCGGGGACCTCGGTCAGCCCGTCGGGCTTTTGGATGTCGCTCGCGATCTTGGCCACGAACTTGTTGGCCGCGACGCCGACCGAGCAGGTCAAGCGAAGCTCCACCCGCACCCGGGCCCGAATCGCCTCAGCCACCTCGCGCGCGGCCCCGTGCAGGCGCTCGCTGCCCGTCAGGTCCAAGAAGGCCTCGTCCAAGCTCAAGCCCTCGACCAAGGGCGTGAAGTCCCGAAAGATCCCAAAGAGCTCGCGCGAGACCTCGACGTAGAGATCGTGACGCGGCGGCACCACCACCGCCTGCGGACAGCGGCGCAAGGCGACGGCCATGGGCTGCGCGCTGTGACAGCCAAAGGCGCGCGCCTCGTAGCTCGCGGTCGAGACCACCGAGCGCCGGCCGCGTCCCCCGATCAACAGGGGCTTGCCGGCCAGCTCCGGATTCTCGCGCACCTCGACGGCCGCATAAAAGGCGTCCATGTCGACATGGAGGATCCGCCGCGGCCCCTGCACCCCCCGACGCTAGCGCCCCGCCTCTCGCGGGGAAAGTCCGCGCGCAGCGCCAAGTCTTGCGCTGCGTGATACACCCGGGCCCCGGTGAGCGACACGGCGACAGCGCCCGCGCCCGCGCGCGGTCGGATCTTGGCCCTCGATGCCCTGCGCGGCCTCGCGGTGCTCTTGATGATCGAGCAACACCTGGGCGTGTGGCTGTGGGAAGGGCCCGCGCCCGGCAAGACGACGGGCGACTACCCCCTGTTGCTGGCCTTCAACGCGCTGGGCGGCGGGGCGGCGCCCTTGTTCGTGACCTTGGCCGGGATCGGCACCAGCTTGCTGGTGATCAAGCGCGGCCGGGGGGTCGACGCGACCTTGCTGCGCCGCGGCTTCGCGCTGATCGCCTTTGGCCTTCTGCTCAACCTGATCACGCCGAGCTGGTTCACCTGGCGCTCCTGGTTCGTGTTGCACCTGATGGGCGCGGGCATGCTCGCCGCACCCTTGCTGCGACGCCTGGGGGATCGAGCCTTGCTCTGTGCGGCGCTCGCCGTCTTGCTGGCGACGCCCGCGATGCAGATCGCTTTGGAGGTGCCGGCCAGCCTCGACAACCCGCGCATGGCCGGGATCCTGCGCGAGTTTCCGGACGGCCGTCGGATCTTCACCGACTACGCGCTGCTGCGTGTGGCGCTGGTCGAAGGCCAGTTCCCGATCTTCGGCTGGTCGAGCTTTTTCATCGTGGGCTTGTGGGCCGGCCGGCGGATCCACGAAGGGCGCTGGGGTCGGGTCGCCGGCGTGGGGGCCAGCGCGGCCTTGCTCGGCGCGAGCGCAGCTGGGCTGGGGCTGGCCTTGCACTTTGACCCGCAAAGCTACGGGTGGTGGGCGACGCGGATCCCCGTGCCCTTTTTCCCGGCCTCGCCGGCGCTCTTGTGCCTCTTGATGGCCGCCGTCTTGCTCGCCGTCGCGGGGGTCGGCAGCTGGGCCCAGCGGCGCGGCGCCCTGGGCCCCCACAGCTGGATGGTCGCGCTGGGCCGCGCGTCCTTGAGCTTGCTGCTCTTGCACGTCTATCTTTTTCGCGAGCTGACGCGCCCGATCGGCTGGTGGCGAGGCCTCGACGCGAGCGAGGCCTTGGCCGTGATCGTGGCCTTCACGGCGCTGGCCTTCGTCGCCGCCAAGCTGTGGCAGCGCGTCGACTTTC
>JAUIJR010000122.1 GCA_030431075.1 Polyangia bacterium
TGCCCCCTCGATCGATCCCGGGTCGACTCGAATCTCATCGCTGCGCACCCGTAGGCGACCCACCTCGACGCCGTCGATCCGCGCGCTCTCGAAGACGAAGGTGTCGCCTTCGGCCTGCAAGCTCAGCGTGAAGGGACCCTCGATGTCCTCACGCTCGGTGGTGGCTTCGTTGCAGCCGCTACTCACCAGCACGGTCGCAGCGAAGCAGCTCGCGCCGAGGCTGGGACGAAGAAGCTGCCGCCAGGCGTTCGAGAAGAGACGTGGCGCGGTCATGCAGCGACGCTAGCGCCGCAGGATTTGCGCTGCAATGTGGCGTGGCGCACCGTGCATTCGTTTTCTGGTGTGAATGGATGGTGGCGATGTCCTCATGATCCATTGCGAGGCAGGACGCGGTCGGGGCCCGGACCAACGTTCGCGGGCCCCCGCAACATTTTTGGTCGAGGCCTCGCTTCACTCGCGCTCGAATCTGGAGCAGCAACAAGCTCCCACCCACTCGCACAGGGGACGACCCACACCGACGCCGCTTGGGCCGCAACGCGAGGTCAATCGCGCAAATGCGCGGGCCCTTTCGACGACCGGCTCCGGGGACGGTGACGCCTCACCCGGAGCTCAGGCGTCGTCGGCCGGTGACGAAGCCTTCGCGTCGACCCCGATCATCGCGTCGAAGGCCGCCTTCGCCTTCTCGCTCACCTGCCCGCGCTCGATCTGCTCGCGCACCAGGGCCTCGAGCTCGCCGAGCTTTTCGTCGAGTCCTCCGGCCAAGGGGGTGGCCTCGCCCCCGGCGGCCACGACGTCGGGATCCCGCGCCGGCGCGTAGAGGTCGAGCCACTCTTCGAAGACCAGACCCGCGCGAAAGACCTTGCCCAAGTTGCGTCCCGTCTCGCGACTGGGCCGAAAGAGATCGAAAAAGAGCGCGACGAGCACCATCGGCGACAAGACCAGGTCCTTGATGCCGTCGAGCGCCAACTTGAGCTGAAAGACCAAGGCCTTGCGGATCAGCTGCCAACGCGTCGCCGAGTCCAGCTCCACCTTCAGCGGGACGGGACGCCACTCGGGCTCACGCGGGGCCAGCGGCTGCTCGGCTTCGCTCACGGCGCGAGGCTAACACTGCGCGGGCTCTGGGCTGACGACTGGGCTAGGCTGCCGGCGATGCCCGAGGACGGCACCATCGAAACGCCCTTCGACCTGGTCGGCGGGCAAGCCGAGGTTCTGGCGCTGGCCGAGGCCTTCTACGACCACATGGAGGCTCACGAGGCCGAGCTGACGGCGGTCCATCATCAAGACGCACCGGGCGTGATCGCCCGCGCGACCCGCGAACGCTTTGGCCTGTTCTTGGTCGGCTGGCTCGGCGGGCCCCAGACCTACATGGAGCGCCATGGGCATCCACGTCTGCGCATGCGCCACGGCCACGTGCCGATCGGGGTCGATCTGCGCGACGCATGGATCCGCACGATGCGAGCGGCCATGGACGCACGGGGCATCAGCGGTCCGGTGCGCGGCTTTTTGGATCAGCGCTTCGCCGAGGTCGCCGACTTCTTGCGCAACCGACCGGGCTGAGCCCTAAAGCGCCGCGACGGCGGCGTGAATTTTTCGCGCCTGCGCTTCGACGCCGGCCCAGTCCTGCGCCGCCATGAGCTCGGGCTCGAACAAGCTGCGCACAAAACCGGCGGCATGGATCCCCGCGCGCACCCACGCGCCCAAATTCTCCGCGTCGACCCCATTGGTCGGGACCACCCGCAGCATCGGCAAGGGTCCCAACACCGAGCGCAGCCAGCCGGGCCCACCCGCCGGGCAAGGAAAGAGCTTGATCAGCTGCGCGCCGGCGCGATGCGCCGCATACATCTCGGTCGGCGTGTGGGCGCCGGGCATCGCCGCGACCTCGAGCTTTGCGGCCTCGCCGATGACCTCGGGATCGGTGATGGGCGAGACCAAAAAACGAGCGCCGGCGGCCACGGCCTCGCGCGCTTGCTTCACCGTCATGACCGTCCCCGCGCCGACCACCAGCCCGGGCTTGGCCGCAAACTCGGCGATGAGCTGGAGCACGCCGGGGGTGGTCATCGTGAACTCGACGATCGTAAAGCCACCGCGCACCGCCGCCTCCATCGCGGCGCGGGCTTTGTCCTGCGTCTCGGTGCGCAAGATGGCCGAGGCCTTCTCACGTCCGAAGCGGGCGACGAACTGGTCCGGAGAGATGTCGACGGGAGCGCTCACGCGCGCAGTATGGCAAAGGCGCGTGCCGGCGTCTTTGGCCGCTCAGTCGGGCACCGGCACGCGCTTGTAGGCGCAAAAGGCCTCGAGGGTGTCGGCGGTGAGCGCCGGATTGGTGGCGAACTCCATCTCGAGCAGCGCGGTCGGGCTCTTGCCGTAGTTGTGCCCCGGGTAGACGCGCGTCTCCCCCGGCAGCGCACCCAAGCGGCGCTGGAGGCTGTCGAAGGCCGCCCGCGGATCCGAGCCGCCGTAGTTCACGCCGCCACAGCTGCCCACGAAGAGCACGTCACCGGTGATGAGCGCGGGGTTGTCCGGCAAGAAAAAGCAGACACAGCCCGGCGTATGTCCCGGCGTGTAGATCGCTTGCACTCGGCCCTTGCCGATCTGCACGAAGGCTTCGTCTTCGATCGCCCGCACCTCCGGCGCGAGGGTCTTCGCCGTCGCCACCTCCAGCGGGTGACAGTAGACCGGAGCCCCCGTGGCCTGCGCCGCCTCGTCGAGTCCGGCGATGTGGTCGTCATGCGTGTGCGTCAACAAGATCGCGTCGACGGTCCAGCCCCGTTCGCGGAGCACCCGCATCAAGCGGTCGACCTCGAAGGCCGGATCGACCAAGGCCGCGCGCCCCGTCTCGGGACACGCGATCACCTCGATGAAATTTTCGAGCAGCCCGACTTCGAGCTGAACGATCTCGAGGGGCGCACCGGCCGAGGTCTGCGCTGCGGACACGGCGCGAAGTGGAGCACGCGCATCCACGCGCGGCAAGACGGGCCTCGGCCGGCGATTCGATCTCGCCTTGTCAGCCGTCGGCGAAGCCGCTAAGAGGCTGACCCGCGAGGCATGGACCTTTCGCACCTCAACCCCGAACAGCGCGAAGCCGTGCTGTGCACCGAGGGACCGCTGCTCGTGCTCGCGGGCGCGGGCTCGGGCAAGACCCGCGTGATCACCCACCGCATCCAGCACATGCTGGAGCTGGGGATCCCGGCCGAGAGCATCGTCGCGCTGAGCTTCACCAACAAGGCCGCGAACGAGATGCGCGAGCGTCTCATGCACATGGTCGGCAAAGAGGCCGAGCGCTTGGTGCTGAGCACCTTTCACAGCCTCGGCGTTCGCATGATGCGCAGCGACCCCGAGGGCTTTGGGGTCCCCCAGCGCTTTTCCATCTTCGACCAGGGCGACGTCTACGGCGTCATCCGCACCTGCCTGCGCGAAGAGGGCTTTCACGGCAACATCGGCGACCGTCGCTTCGATGTCGCCGCCGTCGCGCAGCGGATCAGCTTGTGGAAGAACGAGTTCTTGGACGAAGGCGAGGTCAAGCGCCGCGCCAAGAGCCCCGCCGCCGGGGAGTACGACGAGGTCGCGGCCGCCATTTACCAGGCCTACGACGATCGCCTGCACCAGATGGGGGGCGTCGACTTCGACGATTTGGTGTGCCGGATCGCCTCGCGCCTGCGCGAAGACGAAGCCCTGCGCGCGCGCTGGACCGACCGTTTTCGCTACTTGATGGTCGACGAGTACCAGGACACCAACACGGCCCAGTTCGAGATGCTTCGCCAGCTTTTGGGTCCGCAGCAGAACCTCTGCGTCGTCGGCGACGACGATCAGGCCATCTACGGCTGGCGCGGCGCCAAGGTGGCCAACATTCTCGGCTTTGACCTGTACTTTCGCGACGCGAAGGTCGTGCGACTCGAGCGCAACTATCGCTCGCGCCCCCCGATCTTGCGCGCGGCCAACACCGTCATTCGCCACAACGAGGCGCGCCACGAAAAGCAGCTCTTGCCGACCAAAGAGGGCGGCGACACGGTGCGGGTGGTCGTCTGCCCCGAAGCCGAGCAGGAGACCAAGTGGATCGGCCGCAAGATCCGCGACTTGATCTTCGACGATCGGGTTCCGGCGACGCAGATCGCCGTGCTCTATCGCTCGGCGCGCCAGGCCAAGCCCATCGAGGAGTACCTGCAAGCCGACGGCATCCCCTACCGGGTGCTCGGCGGTCAGGCGGCCTTCGACAAAAAAGACGTCAAGGACGCGCTGGCCTACCTCAAGCTGATCGTCGCGCCCTGGGACGAGATGGCGCTGCGGCGGGCGATGGACACGCCCTCGCGCGGGATCGGTCGGCGCAGCGTCGAGCACCTCACCGCCTTCGCCCGACAGCACCAGGTCCGTCTGATCGATGCCGTACATCGGCACGGCGAGATTCCCGAGCTGGCCAAAGGCCCCGCGGCGGCGCTGGCCAACTTCTCGCGTCAGATCCGAGCCGCGTCGGCCAAGTCGCGCCAACAAAAGTCGGTGATCGAGCCGCTGCGCGACTTCTTGTCCGAGGTGCGCTTGCGCGACAACATTCTCAAGGAGACCGGCAACCCCGAGGCCAGCAAGGCGCGCTGGGAGGGGGTCGAGTGGCTCTTTCGCTCGGTGGGTCGCTTCGAGGAGCGCGCACGCAACCAAGGCAAGGGCAGCTGGTCCGAGTACCTCGGCAACTTGGCGCTCGACCGCGACAAGCAAAAAGAGGAGGGCGAAGACGCCGCGCCGATTCGCATCGAGGGCCAGGTCACCTTGGCCACGATGCACTCCTCGAAGGGCCTCGAGTGGGACAAGGTCTTCGTGATCGGGGCCGAAGAGGGCACCATGCCGCACAAGCGCGTCGAGGCCGCACGGGCCAGCGACGCGGTCTCCGGAGATCTCGAAGAAGAGCGGCGCTTGTTTTACGTCGGGGTCACGCGCGCGCGCGAGACCCTGTGGATCACGCGGGCCGAGAACCGGATCCATCGCCTGCGCAACGTCGAGGTCAAGCCCAGCCGCTTTTTGGAGGAGCTGGGCGACACGGTGGAGGTCTACGACGTGACCAAAGAAGAGCGGCTCACGCCCGACAAAATGGACGCGATGGCCGACGCCTTCTTCGCCAAGTACGCCAGCCCGGAGAGCTGAGGGCGCGCTATCATCGGCGCGGATGGCCGAGGGCAGCTCCAACGCCGCGGCGCAGGTGCTCGACGAGCTCGTGCACCAGTTCGCCGATGCGGTGAGCTGTTTTCGTGAGCTGATCCAAAACGCCATCGACGCGGGTACCAGCGAGGTCGAGGTCAGCTTCGAGTTTGAGCCCGAAAAGACGCAGCGCGAACCCGTCCCCGAGCAGCCCGGAACGATCGTGGCCGAGGTCCGTGACTGGGGCGGCGGCATGGACCGCGAGGTCATCGAAGAGAAGCTCACGCGCCTCTTTTCTTCGGCCAAAGAGGGGGACGCCACCAAGATCGGCAAGTTCGGGATCGGCTTCGTCTCGGTCTTCGCCCTCGAGCCCGAGGCGGTCTGCGTCGACACCGGACGCGGTGGCGAGATCTGGCGCGTACTTTTCGACCGAGAGCGTCGCTTCTCTCTGGTCAAACTCGCCGACCCCCTCGAAGGCACGCGCGTGCGCATCTTCGTGCCCGGCACGCGCGCCAGCTACGAGAAGCTCCGGGCCGATGCACGCCGCGCGGTGATTCACTGGTGCCAGCACGTGAACGTCGAGCTGCGCTTCGATGGAGAACGGGTCGACCGCCCGCTCGGGCTCGCCGGCTTGGTCGAGCTGAGCGCCGAACGTGGTCCGGCCCGCATCGTGGTCGGACACGCGCACGAGGACGAGACCCTGCACGGCTTCTACAACGGCGGCATCACCCTCGAGGCCGGTCCCGAGAAGGTCGAAGAGCTCGCGGGCATCAGCTTCAAGGTGCTGGCCGGCGACCTCGAGCACACGCTCACGCGCGACGGCGTCGTCCGCAACGAGGCCTTTGCCAGCGCCGTGCAGGTCGTGGCCGAGATCGTCGACGGCGAGCTGCGCACCCGGGTCGCCAGCGAAGTCGACGCGCGGGTCCGGCGCGAGCAAAGCGAAGGCCTGGTGCCTTGGCTGCGCGCCCTCGCCGTCCACCTCACGCGGGCCGCCACCACCCAGCGCAAGCTGCCGGAGGCGCTGGCCACGACGGCGATCGGTCGCGCCCCCGACGGGAGCTGGTTGACGCTGGGCGCGTTGGCCGAAGCCGGAGCCAAGCTTCCCCTGCGCACCAGCTTGGCCGCCTCTCCGACCGCGCAGGCCCTGCACGACGCCAAGTCCCCCGTCCTCGTCTTGCCGAGCCGAGCCGAAGGCGAAGAGGATCCCGCGCACGCGATTCGTCGCCTGCTCTTGCCGATCTCGCGTGAGGGCATCGTGGACGTCGACGCGACCTGGGCGCTTCCCGGTGCGATCTCCGGCGAGTCCCTGCCCTCCGAATTTTCGGCGCTGCGCGAGGCGGCCTTGGAGCTGCTCACGGCCAGCGGGCACAAGGTCAAAGAGATCAGTCTCGGCGTCTTCGCATGGCCGGGCTCTCGGATCTCCAAGCGCATCGCCTTGACCCTGGACGCCGCGGATCAACCCGAGCGCCTCGACGAGCTCGACGACTTGCACGTCGGCATGCTGCGCCGCAAGCGTCCCTTGGTCTTCAACGCCGGCCACAAGATCGTGGTCGAAGCGCTCGAGGTGGCCAAGCGCGAGCCCGAGCTCGCGGCCTGCCTCCTGCTCAAGGCGGCTAGGCTCGAGGGCGACCGGCTCGACGCCGAGGTCGAGGCCACCTGGACACGATGCAGTTGGGAGGCGAGATGTCGAAGACTTCCGACCTGATCGCCGAGCTGGCCGCAGGCGGTGAGCTCGCCAGCCGCGGGGAGTTCACCCTCGATCGAGAGCGGGCCCGCGACAAGCTTCAACGCTTTCAGCTGGCCGAGCCCGCGCGCTACGTCTTGTTGCTCGTCGAAGCGGCCGTGGCCCAAGGCGCGACGCGGGTGCAAGTGCAGATCGACACCGACGACGTCCGCTTCGAGTTCGACGGCACGCCCTTTGATCGTGTCGCCCTCGACGCCCTGTGGGACGTGCTCTTGGGCGACCCCCTCCCCGCCTACCCGGGCTTGCGGCCCTTGGCCTTAGCCCTGAACGCGGCCATGGGCCTGCGGCCGAGCTTCGTGCGCGTGCATGGGGCTGGCGAGCCCGGGCTTCGTCTCGAGCTGAGGGCCCAAGGCGCCCCTCAGCTCGACGAGGCCGAGCCGGCGAGTGCGAGCTTGGTGCACGTACGCGAGCGCAAGGGCCTGCGGAGCATCGCCGAGTTCGTCCGCGCGCTGCGTTCGACTCGCGACGAATCGAAGTTTCTGCGCGAGCACTGTCGCTACGTGACGACGCCGATCTTCCTGGGCAAAGAGCAGGTGTCCCATGGCGCCCCCGAACAGATCGGGTGCGGAAGTCGCGAGGCCTTCGTCGATGGGACCCGCCTCGTCGCCGGCATCGACCCAGACCACTGGCCGGACCACGGACCCAAGGCCCTCCTCGAACGCTGCCGTCGTGGGGTCCGCGTCGATGTGCTGGAGGTCGAGCACTGGCCGCCCGGCGTGGTCGCCTTGATCGATGGGCCCAACTTCGCCTTGGACTTGAGCCAGGCGGGGATCCGGCGCGACGACAACTACAACAAGGTCATCCAGGCCCTCGATCGTCTCGTCTACGAGATGCTGGCCGAGGCCCTGCACGAAGCCCTGCTCGTACACGGCTTGGTCCCGGGGCTTTCCCACTGGCCCGCCAGTCACTTTCGGCTCTTGTATCGCAACGCCCTCGCGCAGGCGGTCGCCCACGGCGAGGTCGACGCGCACCCCTTCGCCGAGCCCTTGTTCGAGGTTCCCTTCTTTCGAACCCTCGGCGACGCGCGGCGCTCCGTGGCCGACATCCGCGCCGAGATCGCCAAGCGCGGCTGGGTGGGGGGCGCGCGCGAGATGCCCGAACAAGGCGTCCCCGAGAAGGAAGAGGACACCCTACTGCTGCCCGAGCGCGAGGACCGGGACCTCTTGCGCGCCGCCTTTGCCGGCAAGCTCCGATCGCGCGACGCCGTCTTGGACCGTGCCGACCGCCGCGTCGAGAACAAGCGCCGTTGGCAGCGCATGCGTCGCGAAGCTCGACTGCCCGAGGGCATGTGGGAGGCTCGCGTGCCTCTCGCCCGCGCGAGCATCGTCGGCGAGCTCGGCCTCGGCGCCTCGGAGGAGCGCGTCGATCTCATCTACGAAGGCGGGGTGATCCAGAGCTTTGATCCGCAGCTCGAGATCCCCGGCTTGGTCGCCGTCGTCGAGGGTACCTTCATGCCGCGCAAGGCCTGGGACGCCGTGCATCGCGATCAGAACCTCGCCCGCGCGCTGGCCACGATCTTGGCCGGCATCCCCGACGCGCTGCTCGAGCTGGATCCCTACCGCGGCTCGGTCAGTGAGCGCGCCGCCTTCATCCGCAACTTCGAGCGCCTCTTGGACGAGGACTTCGGCGAGGGACTCTTCGTCGCCGCCGGATGGTCCAAGAACGGCGCCCAAAAGCGGATGCGCAGCTCGACGGTGATGAGCGCCCTGCCGCGCTTGGATCCGCGACTCCCCGACCCGCACCCCCTGGTGCACAAGCCCTTCTTGCGCCTGCTCTCGGGCGAGCGCGTCGGCCTCTCGACGCTGGCCGAGCGCCTCGAGGCCGAAGGGCGGCTCACCTGGGTGTCTCGCCGCTTTCGGGTCCCCGTGCGCTACGAAGAGCTGCCTTGGATGCTGCACCTCGATCAGCACGAGCTGCGGATCGTCGGCGCGGTCTTCGGCGAAGAGGCCCTGCACTCAGGCCAAGGCATCGTCGAAGACGCCATGCGCGTGCAGGACTTCATGATGCGGACGCGCGAGCTCGACTACGACGCCGGCCCGCCCCGCGCCTTGATGGGTGCGCTCGCCGTGTCCCGCCTCGAGCTCGAGGGGGCCGAGGCCTGGCTGGGGGTCGATGCGGCCTTGATGGCCAGCTACTGGGGCCCCACGGCCACGGGCGACGCGACGCCGGCCCGCGTAAACCTGACCCACCGCGGACGGGGCCTTTGCCGCTTCAACGACGCGAGCGAGCTTCCGGGCGTGCGCGGATACATCGATCTGCCGCTCGAGATGGTGGACCTCGAAAAGGAGGTCCCCCTCGATGCAGGCAAGGCCCTGGTCGCGCAGGTCTTGGCTGCCTACGCGCGCCAGGCCATCGTCGAAGGCATCGATCTCGAGAGCCTCACTCGCCGTGGGGGATCGCTCGACGAGCTACAGCGAGTTCAAGCGCAGCAGGGCTTCATGCGCGCCTTGTGGGCCTGGGGCAAGCCCGACCGCTCCGAGTACGCGCGAGAGCCCTGGCGCACCTTGGCCGAGCACATGATCTTGCTCGCCGCCGATGGTGCGGGCGTCAGCTTGGCCGAGCTGCTCGTCCTCGGTGAGCGACTCGGCTACTTGCCCTACACCACCCATCCAAACTGGGCGCACCACTGGGAGGGCCCCTTGCTGCGCGCCGAGAAGTACCCGGCCGACTTCCTCGAGGCCTACACGCCCTGGAAGCTGCGCAACGTCGACCGCGAGCTCGAGCAGCGCGAGCTCTCTCGGGCCATTGCCCATCGCAGCCGCGTCGAGGCGCTGGAGCTTCCCCGCCCCTGCGTGGCCGAGCACGAGTTCTCGATCGAAGCCAAAGGCGGCCGCTTCGAGGGGCGCGTCGGGCTGCCCGCCGGCGATCCCGGTCGGCGCGGGCTCGAGCTAGTGGTCTACGAAGAGCGCCGGGAGCTCGAGCGCATGACCCTGCCCGGCCGCCCGCCGCTGGTGATGGTCCTCGACGGCGACTTCGAGCTCCAGAGCGTGGAGCAGGTGCTGCGCGACGATCGCTTCGAGTCGATCGTCGACGCCGCTTGTGCTCGCGCCGGCGCCTTGTTGCCTGCGCTCTTCGACGCCCTCGGCGAGCCCACCGACCCCCGCTACGAGCTGGCCGAGCGCTGGTTGTGGGCGCTGAGCTCGGCCGGGCTGCTACAGGAGATCGACGAGGACGCCCGTCGCCGGCTGCGAAGCTTGCCCCTGTTCATCCACGTGCGAGACGGCCGCGCGGGGCCGAGTCGGGTCAGCGCCGACGCCCTGGTCGAGGCCTTCGCCGCGTGGGAGGAGATCCCCACCTTGCCGCATCTCGAGGGCGGACCTCCGGAGTTCGTCCGCATGGAGCCCGAGCGCTCCGAGCTGCTCGGCGGCGCCCTCGGTCTCCCCTTTCGCGTGCGAAGCGAGAGCTGGAGTCGTCACCGCGACTGGCTGGCCAGCACCCCCGCGCGGGTCGCCCGCCCCGCGGCCTTACGCCCGCCCCTCCCCGTCGCCGCCCTCCCCTTCGCCTCGGCCGACGCCAAAGGCGAGCTGTGGATCGATCCCACGCACGGCCCCACCGACGCCTGCATCTACCTGTGTTTGTCGGATCACATCGTGGCCGAGCGCGAGATCCATCCCGAGCTACAGATCGGCGGCGTCGTGCATCTCGACCCGCGGCGCCACCGCTGGCTGGCCGCGCCTCCGATCACCCCGGACCTCGATCTCGAGCTGATGCTGGCGGGCTTGGAGCTCGCCTTCAAAGCGGCCGGTCTCGCCAACACCGAGGCGCTCCCCCCCGACGCGCGTCGGCGCCTGGCCCGGATGTATCGACGCAGCGCCAAGGCCACCGACGCCGACCTCGTGCGCTTGCGCGAAGAGCTGGCCGAGGCCGCGATCTTCGAGCACGAAGGCGAGTGGCTCGACGGCAACGCTTTCGAGCGGGCACGCTGGGTCGAGGCCATCGCCGAGGCCGAGCCGACACCGCCCGAGCCCGAGCCCGAGCCCAACGACCCCAATGCGCCGCCCGAGCCCGAGCCCATCGACCCCGAGCTGGCGGCGAAGCTCCAGCTCCCGCCCGAGACGCGGCTGCTCGAGCGCGTGCGCAAGGAGCTCCGCTTGGCCCGGGCGGGCGCGGGCGCGGCCTTCGGGGATGCGCAGCTCGCCGCCTTGCGTACCGGTCACCACGGGGGCCGCAGTCCGGTCCGGGTGGTGGCCCAAGGGTGCAGCTTGGACCTCGACGACCCCCTGGTCCGCGCCGCCCTCGAGCCCGCCGCGCCCGCGGCCGCGCTGAGCTTGCTCGCCGCTTCGGCCGCGAGCGCGCTCAACCGTTGGCTCGACGAGATCGACGCCAAGCATGAGCTGGCCATGTGCCTGCATCTGCTCGAGCGCGCCAAGATCCGGTAGCGCGCAGCAAAAAGGGCCGCCCGAGGGCGACCCTTTGTCTGCGAAGTGGCCGAGGCCTACTCCCAGATGAACTGGACGCGGCGGTCCTTGGCGCGCGAGGACTCGTCGGTGCCGGCGGCCTCGAGCATGCCCTTGGCGATGACCTGCATGCCGTCTTGGCCGACGCCCAGGGTCCCGAGGTAGTTGCGGACGCTTTGGCCGCGGCGCTCGGTGAGGAGGATGTTGTACTCCTCGGTACCGACGTTGTCGGCGTGCGCCTCGAGGTAGACCTTCTTGCCGGCGGTGACTTGCTCGGCGAAGCAGGTGGAGGCCGTCTTGAGCTTCTCCTCCGACTCGGGGGTGATCTTGTCGCTGTCGAAGGCGAAGTAGATGGCCGGGAGGCCGCAGGGGCCGCCGGTGCCGTCGTCGGTCAGGCCCGAGAACACGCACATGCCGCCGTCACAGATCTCGTCCATGGGGCAGTCCTCGTCGACCGAGCACATGCCGTCGGCGGAGCAGCGGCCGGTGTCGAAGTTGCAGCTACCGGTGGCGCACTGGCTGTCGTCGGTGCAGACGTCGCAGATGCCCGCGTTGCAGACCAGGCCGCCGACGCAAGCGTCGGTGGTGGTGCAAGGGGAGCCTTGCTCGCCGGTGCCGGTGGAGCCGCTGCCCGCGAGCGCCGGGTCTTGGCAGCGCAGATCGATGCAGGCGTAGTCCTCACCGTTCGGGCCCTTGGCGAGACACTCGGCGTCTTCGGTGCAGTTCTGACAGACCTTGTCGACGCACTTCTCACCCATGTCTTGGTTGCAGTGCTTGTCCTTTTTGCAGGCCGGGTAGGCCGGCTTCTTGCAGCCGGACATGCCGACGGCGAAGACCGAGAGGGTGAACAAGGCGGGAATGATCGAGCTGGCTTTGAATCGCATCGTCCGGGGTCCAGGCGTGTGGATTTCGCCGCCTACATAACCCAATTTTTGGCGGCACGGCTAGGGAATGGCGGGGAAAATGGCCTCAACGGGCCACAAAAGCGGTTCTTGCGCGCCCCATCGACGGGGCCGCGGGCCGGCTTACGTGTCGAGCAGGGTACCTGGCCCGGACTGCACCGCACAAAACCCACGCGGAGTCCCGGCCCAAAAAGACAAAGGGAGCCGCGGAGAGACCACGACTCCCTCCCGCGTCGGCGACGCGCCGGCCTACATGAAGCGGTAGACCAAGTTCACGGCGGTGACGGTGTCGAGCTTCTCGACGCCCTTCACGGGGTTGTTGTCGAAGCGCAGCGTGAAGGTGGTGCCGAGCGAGAACTTTTGGCTCAGCGAGGCGGTCAAGCCCGCGTCGAAGTTCACGCGCAGCGCCTCGGGGACGATGAGGCTTTGCAGGTACTCGACACCCGTGTCGAAGCTGACGACGTCGGAG
>JAUIJR010000123.1 GCA_030431075.1 Polyangia bacterium
GACCGGCGCAGGCGACGATGGTGAAGATGCTGTGGAACTTCATGGTGCTTCCCCTGGGGGCGCCCACGAACGGGCGCGCAGCCCTCATGTTCTAGCGCCGAACGCGCCCAAACCCAAATTCAAGGGACCACGCGGCAAGTGAGGCAACACCCGAGGCGCTTGGCGCCCCCGGGGATTCCCCCCTGCCCCGACGGTGTGCGCACGGCGCAGCTGGCGGCCGGGCAGCTCGCGTCCAGCCCGCTATGTCGAGATCGACTTGAGGATCGAGGCGGCGATGACCACCCGCTGGATCTCCGAGGTGCCCTCGTAGATCTCGGTGATCTTGGCGTCGCGGAAGGCTCGCTCGACCGGATACTCGGTGACGTAGCCGTTGCCACCGAAGATCTGGACGGCGTCCTTGGCCACCTTGTTGGCGACCTCGGAGGCCATCAGCTTGCACATGGCCGACTCTTTGGTGTGCCGCTCGCCGCGTTGCTTGAGGTCGGCCGCGCGGTAGGTCAGCAGGCGGGCGGCGTCGAGCTCGGTCTCCATGTCCGCGAGCATGAAGCCGATGGCCTGGTGCTGGATGATCGGCTTGCCAAAGGTCTTGCGGTCGCCCGCGTAGCGCGCAGCGGCTTCGAACGCGCCCTTGCCGATGCCGAGGGCCTGCGCCGCGATGCCGATCCGGCCGGCGTCGAGGGTGCTCATGGCGACCTTGAAGCCGCTGCCCTCGCTGCCGAGCATCCGCGCGTCGGGGACGAAGTGGTCGGTGAAGAAGATCTGGCAGCTGTGGCTGCCGCGGATGCCGAGCTTGTCGTCCTTGGGTCCCGCTTCGACGCCCTTGTCCTTCATGTCGATGATGAAAGTCGAGATGCCACGGTGCCCCTTCGACTTGTCGGTCATGCACTGCAAGATGCCGATGTCGGCTTGCGGCCCGTTGGTGATCCAGTTCTTGACGCCGTTGATGACGTAGCCGCCGTCGACCCGCTCGGCGACGGTCCGCTGGGCGGCCGCGTCGGAGCCGGCCTCGGGCTCGCTGAGCATGAAGCAGCCGAGCTTCTCGCCCATGGCCAGCGGCGTGAGCCACTCTTTTTTCTGCGCGTCGCTGCCGAAGGTCTTGAGCGGGTGGCACACGAGCGAGTTGTTGACGCTCATGATCACGCCGGTACTGGCACACGCGGCGCTGATCTCCTCCATTGCGATGACGTAGCTGATCGCATCGAAGCCCGAGCCGCCGTAGTCGACGTCGACCTCCATGCCCATCAAGCCGAGCTCGGCCATCTCGGCCACCAGCTCTTGGGGATAGCGCGCTTTCTTGTCGATCTCGTGCGCGAGCGGCTTGACGCGGCGCTCGGCGAATTCGCGGACGGTCTTTTGAAGGGCCAGCTGGTCGTCGGTGAAGGCGAACTGCATCGCCCGCAGCGTTTATCACGGGTCGGCGGGCGTGTTCACGCGCGACGCCTGCGCTGGCGCCAAAGCCGCTCGCGCCCCCATCAAAGGCAGCCGAGCGCGGTGACGCCTACGTGGACCCCCGTCGAAATCGCGCCGCTCGGGAAGTCCATGGGGAACTCGCCAAAGCTGGCCGGTAGGAAGAGCGTGCCGGAGCTTCCCCCAGTATAGCTGGCGATCGAACTGGGGAAGGCCTCGTCGACCTGTACGGCCACCCAAAAGACGCTGGGCAAGGTCACGTCGGAGACGTCGATCGCCATGGCGCCGGGAACTTCGACCTCGGTGGCGATCGACTGCGTCAACAAGGCGTCCGGGCCGAAGGTCGTCGAGTCCGTGTAGACCGCGACCCGCACCTGGCCGCCCCCGGCCGTGTCGATCTGGACCTCCACGCTCTCGACGTCGAAGCCCCCACTGTACTGACCGCGGATGACGTAGATGCCCTCCATCGCCCACGTCGAGTCGAAGCTCGCCGGGTACTGGGGGATCCGGAGCTCGGTGCAGCCGTCGCCGTCGCCGTCCCCATCGCCGTCGCCGTCCCCATCGCCATCGCCGTCCCCATCGCCATCGCCGTCCCCATCGCCATCTCCGTCGCCGTCGCCGTCTCCGTCGCCATCGCCATCGCCGTCTCCGTCACCGGTCTCCGTGGTCGACTCGCTGCTGCTCTCGGACTCCGTGCTGCTCGTCTCGACGCTGGTCGACTCGCCGGTCTCCCCTTCGCTGGCCACGCAAGTGCCCGAGCGACACTCGAGGCCGGGGTCGCAGCCGCCGTTCAAGGTGCAGTCGCAGGCCTCGGTCCCGACGGAACACTCGAAGTCGTTGCGACACGCGCCGCTCGAAAGAGCCGCGCCCGCCACGAACGCCAAGCTGAGGATCGGAAAGGCCCGCACGGCCGCATCTTCCCGCGTGGGCGCGTGGTGCACAAGGCGATCAGCCCGGCGCCGGCGCGACGCACTGCCCAGCGAAGCAGCGCTCGTTTCCGACGCAAGCGGCGTCGCCCTCGCATGCTGGCCGGGCGAAGTCGGTGCCCGCGCCGGCGCTCCCCAGCTCGGGGTCCACACATTCGAGGCGTTGGCCCTCGACTTGGCAGATCACCACGAGCTCTTGCCAGGGGATGTCGCCGCCCGTCTCGTCGCCCCCCGAGCTGTGGTCGTAGTACAAGCCCACGCGTCCATCGTCGAGCTGGGCCCAGTTGTAGGGCACGCGCTCGCTGTACTCGAGCTGCTCGTGGCAGGCGGCGCCGTAGCCGTAGACGCTGCCGTAGGTGACGAAGGCCACGCCCGACTCGAGGATCTCGAGGTTTTGGAACTCGCCTTCGCAGTAGACGAGCTCGCCTTGCGTGCGCTCGCGCAGGGCCGGAAAAGGCGTCGTAACGCGGCCTTGCTCGCTCAGGTCATGGCGCGCGACCAAGTTCCACACGCCGATGTGCGGCCCGCTGGGTCCGGCGCCCGAGCCCCCCGGCGTGCACGCCAAGGCCAAGCCCAAGGCCGGCACCGAGTCGCGCACGCGAGGCATCGCTTCATCCTAGCGGCTATCCTCGCGTATCGCTCGCGTTCAGGCCGCGGCGCCCCGGCGGGCCCGCGCCCCGATCGAGGCCCCCAGCACCTGGGCGGCGGCCGCGACGTGCTCCGCTTGCGCGAACTCCTCTTTGTCGTGGCTGATGCCGCCGCGGCAGGGCACGAAGAGCATGCCCACGGGGATGTTCCCGCGCTCGGGCCGCTCGGCGAGGCCCACGATCACCGCGTCGTGCCCGGCGCCGCTCGGCAACTCGCGGTGCGCCAGCTCGAGCTCGGCCGCGGCCGCCCCGAGCAGCCCGCGCAGCTCGCCGTCGAGCTCGAGTAAGCCACGGCTCGCGTCCGTCATCTCGACGAAGGCTTTGACGTTGAACTCGCGCGCGGTGTCCCAGATCGTGCGCAGCATCTCGGCCGCGTGGTTGTCCATGAAGGTGTCGTCGGCCGACATCAGGTCCAAGCTGAAGTAGCCCAAGCCGCTGACCTTGGTGACGGAGTTGCCGTGCACCTCGGGGTACTTCTTGTCGATCTCGGGGTCGGCGTTGACGATGCCGACCGTCTGCGTGAAGCGCCGCCCCTCGCCGAGTCGCCGACGCGCGAGTTCGTCGAGGCGCACCTGAATGTGGGCCATTGCCAAGTTCACGTCGCCGCGATACTCCGACCCCATCGGGGTCGCGCCCGAGTGATCGAAGCGCCCCTCGAGCACCACCAAGTAGCGGCGGTCTCCGGCGATGCTGGTCACGATGCCGACCGACTCGGCGTTGCGCTCGAGCACCACGCTTTGTTCGATGTGCATTTCGAAGTAGCTGTCGATGCTCTCGATGAAGGCTTCGGGCAAGCTCGGCCGCGCGTCTTGGATGAAGCTGGGATCGTAGCCCTGGGACATGATCGCGCTGCGCAAGGTGACGTCGCCGTCGAGGTTGTGCAGGAACTGGGGCTGCCCCATCCCGAAGGCCGCGGCGCTGCCTTTGTAGACCGCGTTGAAGGTGTACTCCTCGCCGCGCCAGGCGACGACGGTAGCCCCCCAGCCCTCGGGGAGCCCCTTCTCGCTGACCTGACGCAGCGCCTCGAGGCCCGCCACGACCCCCGCCGCTCCGTCGTAGTTGCCACCATGGGGGACCGAGTCGAGGTGCGAGCCGACCAGGACGCGACGTTCGGCCGGGGCCGGCGTCGAGAGCAACAAGTTGCCCACACCGTCGTAGCTACCCACCAAGCCGAAGCGCTCGCCCTCGGCGCGGATGTACGCCATCGCCGCCGACTCCTCGTCGGACCAGGCCATGCGCGTGATCGATCCGTCGGGCTGGTTCCCGATGTGCGCAAGCTTGGCGAAGTGTTGCTCGATCCGGCGCGTCAGCGCCTCGCCTCGTCCCTCTCCCATGCGCGGACGCTAACACGTTCGCGTGCTCGCCTCGGCGCGCGCATGGCGACGCGTGTAGAATCTTTGGGTGACGCGCAGCGTGACGCCGGCTTTCTTTCACGAGGAACAACTCGAGTTCAAACCCCGCTACGAGTGGGCCTTTGGCGAGAAGATCACGCACCCGGAGACCACCGCGCGCGCCGAGTCGATCTTGGCCGCGCTGCAGCGCGAAGCCGATCGCTTCGACGTGCGCGCGCCGAGCTCCCTGCCCTTGTCCGCCTTGCGCTCTTTGCACAGCATCCAGCTGCTGACCTTGTACTCGACGGCCGAGGAGCTCCCGGAGGACCGCGACTTTCATCCGACGGTGTTCCCCAAGCTCAAACGCGGCAAGGGTGATCCGACCAACCTTCACCACGCCGGCGCCTACTGCTTCGACTCGGGGACCCCGCTCAACCACTACACCTTGCGCGCCGCGTGCTGGAGCGCCGCGTGTGCCCGCGACGCCGCCCGCCACGTGCGAGGTGGGCAAAGCCGCCTGGCCTACGCCTTGTCGCGGCCCCCGGGGCACCACGCCGAAAAGGACATGTTCGGCGGCTATTGCTACTTCAACAACGCGGCGGTCGCCGCCCGGGAGCTCAAGCGCGCCGGACGGGTCGCCATCGTCGACGTCGACTTCCACCACGGCAACGGCACGCAGGCGATCTTCTACCGCGACCCCAAGGTGCTCACCGTCTCGATCCACGGCGATCCGCGCGACTACTTCCCCTTTTACGCCGGCTACAACACCGAGACCGGCAGCGCCGACGGCGAGGGCTACAACTTCAACTTGATCTTGGGCACGGGCGCAGACGGCCAGGCCTATGATCAGACCCTCGAGACCCACGTACTCCCGGCCTTGCGCGTCTTCGATCCCGAGTACCTGGTCGTCGCGGCCGGACTCGACGCCTACGAGCGCGACCCGATCGGACACTTCGCGCTGACCACCGAAGACTTCTTTCGTGTAGGTGAGCGCCTCGGCAGCCTCAAACTGCCGACCGTGGCGGTGCAAGAGGGCGGCTACTACACGCCCCATCTCGGCCGCAACGCCGTCGCCTTGCTGCGGGGACTTCGCGCCGGCCTGGGCCTCGAAAGCTGACCGCGGCCGTCCGCTTTCGATAGACTCTGGCCGCGATGTCCGAGACGCCCGCCCTGGCCGAAGAGCTCTTGCGCGCGATCCGTCGCATCGTGCGGCGCATCTCCGATCACTCGCGGCGCTTGTCGCAGGAGGTCGGGCTCACCTTGCCGCAGCTGCTCGTCTTGCGGGCCATCGGTCGCCTCGACGAAGAGGCCGAGCTGACCTTGGCTCGGGTCTCCCGCGAGGTGCAGCTCAGCGCCGCGACCGTCTCGCGGATCGTCGACCGCCTCGAGCGCGCCGGCCTCGTCGCCCGCGAGCGCAAGGCGGCCGACCGTCGCAAGGTCTGCTTGTCGCTCACCCCGGCCGGCGTCGACCGCTTTCAGGCCCTCCCCACCCCCTTGCAAGAGCGCTTCGTGGCGCGTTTGGGCGAGCTCTCCGAAGGCGAGAGTCAGGCTCTGCTCGACGCGCTGCAGCGCGTCTTGGCCATGATGGAAGAGCCCGACGCCGAGGAGGTCGAGGTCGCTCCCATGCTCGCCCCCGGCCTCGACCCGGGCTCCGAGCAGCTCGACTGAGCGCTGCTGCCTCGCCCTCAGACCAGGGCCAGGCGACGCGGGGCCCCGGCGCTGTGGGCTTCGAGCCGTGCAAAGAACTCGGCGTCCTCGGCGAAGGCGGGCTCGAGCTGATCGAACCAGGTCGCTTGGGGATCGAAACGCGCGAAAAAGGGCCGTCGCACCGCCCCACCCTCGCGCGCTTGCAAGAGCTGCAGGCAAAAGACGCGGCGACCGGCCACCGTCGCCACCCCGTCGATCAGGACCTTGCCCGGCGTCGCCGACATCGACGGCCCTCGCACGGTACGCGCGAGCCCGCTGACGCCAGCGTAGGCCTCGCCGAAGATCTCCCAGGCGCGAATCAAGGGCAGCTCGAAGTAGCCCCGCGGGCCCGTGTCGCGCTCGACGAACATGTAGTAGGGCACCATCCCCAGCCCGACGCCGGTGCGCCACAGCTCGGACCACAAGGCCGGGTCGTCGTTCACGCGGCGGATCAGCGGCGACTGCATGCGGATCTGCGCCCCGGTGTTGCGGATCCGACGGACCGCCTCGCGGGCGATGGGGGTCGAAAGCTCGACCGGGTGGTTGTAGTGCGCCATCACGGCGACATGGCGCCCCTGCGCGATGATCCGCTCAAAGAGGCGCAGCAGGTCGTCGGCGTCGGGATCACTGACGAAGCGGTGCGGCCAGTAGGCCACGCTCTTGGTGCCGAAGCGGATGTTCTGCAGGCCGGGCAAGTCGGCCTCGAGTACGGGCGCGAGGTGCCGCTCGAGCAAGGGTGTGCGCATCACCAAGGGGTCGCCGCCCGTGATCAGTAGGTCGCTGATCTCGGGGTGTGCCCCCAAGTAGCGCACCAGGTCCGAGGACTCGCGCGCGGCGAACTTGAGCCCTTCCATCCCCACGAACTGCGCCCACCGAAAACAAAAGGTGCAGTAGGCGTGGCAGGTCTGCCCCTGACGCGGGAAGTACAAGAGGGTCTGCGCGTACTTGTGTTGCATGCCCTCGAGCGCGCGCCCCTCGAGACGCGGCACGTTCAAGCTCATCTGCCCGGCCGGATGCGGGTTGAGCTTGCGACGAATGGCGCCGACCTTTGCCGCCAGCGCCTCGCTGCTCTCCCCCGCCCGCAGGGCCCCGTCGACGGTGTCGAAGTCGCCGGCCGAGAGCATCCCGGGCTGCGGGACGGTCAGCTGAAACATGGGGTCTTCGGGCAGACGGTCCGCATCGACCAGCGCCTCGAGCACGTATTCGTTGGTCCGAAAGGGCAACACCTGCGAGACGACCTCGACCGCGCGTCGCTGTCCCGCCGACATGCGGGCCCAAAGGGCCGTCTCGGCGACGTTGCGCCGGGTGATGGCGCGATAGCGGGGTGCGGACGCGGTGGGGACCGAGGAGAGCTTCATCAGGGATCGGGGCTGGGCACGAGCGGCCGCATCGCCCCAAGCGACACCGCCGAGATCGACGCTTCCAACGCCAAGGCACGCTAGATCCTTGCCGCAGCAAATACAAGCGCAGCAAATTTTCGCAGCGCAATCTATTGCGCAGCATCTAAATCCTGTAAAAGGCCAGAGATGCGCAGCCCCTGCCCCCGCCGGCGGGCTGGGCGGTGGCCTAGGCCGGGGTCTTCGAGTTCTCGCCGACACCGCGCCCGCCGACTCCGGCCGCTTTGGAGTGCGGCCGCCTGCGCGCTATTGCTCGTCGTCGGCGCCGGGACGGCCCGCGCCGCGCTCGCCGCGCCCCCACCCGAGCTCGAACACCCCGAACAAAGCGCCTCCGGGGCCCTGCTCGTGCGTTTCGTCGGAAGCCCCGTCCAGGCCCGTCATGAGCTGGAGCTTCGCGCGGAGAGCTCCGACACCGCCTTGCAGCGCTACGACGGGCCGGGACCGAGCGCCTACCTCTCGGGCCTCGAGGTCGGCGCGTACAGCTTGCGGGCCCGCGTCCACGACGAGACCGGCTGGAGCGAGTGGTCGGCACCCTCGGCCTTGAGGGTCGAGGCCCCGAGCCACGCGCGCGTGTGGGCCTCGCTCGTCGTCGGCGCGTCGACCTTTCTCGCCACCCTCGGGCTGATCGTCTTCGGGGTCCGGCGCACCCGCTCCCGCGAGCTCGGACTCCAGTCGGGAGACGACGCCGCATGAGCCGCCCCGAGCTCCCCATCGAGTTGGCCTGGGGTCTGCTCGCGGCGATGTCCCTGCTGTGGATCTGGCTGGGCCGCTTTTGGGGTCGCCGCGCGCGAGAGCTCGACGGCTTCATGGTCGCCGGTCGCAACGTGGGCATGGCCCTGGGCGCCGCGACCGCCGTCGCCACCTGGATCACCTCGAACACCACCATGTTGGCGCCGCAGCTGACCTTGGAGTTCGGCGTGTGGGGCATGCTCGCCTACTCCACCGCGTCCTTGGGCTTGGTCGCCTTCGCCCCCCTCGCCGCGCGGATCCGCCGCTTGATGCCGCACGGGCACACGGCCGCGGAGTTCATCCACCGTCGCTACGGGCGCGCGTGCTGGGTGGTCTTCATGGCCATCTCCTTGCTCTACGCCTTGGCCTGGCTGGTGAGCATGGGCATGGCCGGGGGTTTGTTGCTCGAGACCCTCAGCGGCATCCCCTACGTGCAGGGCATGACCCTGATCTTGGGCGTGTGTGCGGTCTACACCCTCGTCGGGGGCCTGTACGCCGTCATCGGCACCGACTTCATCCAGAGCCTCGTGGTCTTGGTGGGCATCGTGGTGGTCGTCGTCGCGGTCACCCAACAAGTCCCCATCGCCGAGGTGCACGAGAGCGTGGCGGCCAAGCGCCCCGCCTTGTTGCAGGTCTTTTTTCCCGCGGCCTTGATCGCCGTGTTCAACAACTTGCTCTTCGGCATGGGCGAGGTCTTCCACTCCAACGTGTGGTGGTCGCGCGCCTTGGCCATGCGCCCCGGGGTGGGCGGACGCGCCTTCGCCTTGGCCGGGGCCATCTGGCTGCCGGTCCCGATCATCGCGGGCTTTTTGGGCCTGGCCGCGGTCGCCTTGGGCCTGCCCATCTCGCGGCCCGACATGGTGGGTCCCCAAGTCGCCAGCGCCGTGCTCGGCAGCGTGGGTGCGGTCTTGGTCTTCTTGGTCGTCTTCGCCTCGATCGCGTCGAGCATCGACAGCCTCTTGGCCGCGACCTCGGACCTGGTGACCAAAGAGCTTGTGCACCGCTTTTGGCGTCGTGACGCCGACGACGCGCAGCTGCGCAAGATCGCCGCGCGCTCCGTCGTGGGCGCGGCCCTGCTCGCGTGGCTCTTGTGCCTGCCCAAGCTCGGCACGCTGGCCAGCGTCTTGTTCTTGGCGGGACCGCTCGTGGCCTCGACGATCTGGCCGATCATCGCCGGCTTGTACTGGCCCCGCGCCACCGCGAGCACCGCCTTGGTGGCGATGATCGCCGGCTCGAGCGTCGGCTTGTGGGTCTACTTCGGCGTCGGCTGGTTTGCGGCCTCTTTGGCCTCGGCCGTCGTCTCCGCCCTCGTCACCGCCTTTGGCTTGAGCCGCAGCCGACGGCACGCGCCCTTCGACTTTTCGACCCTCGCGTCGGCGGAGCAGCACGCGACATGAGCTTTGGACCGGACTTTTTGCAGCTGCTGGTGTGGAGCGCCGTCGGGCTGGCCCTCGTGGGGATCGGCGGCTTGCTCCTGCGCTGGCGACTCGACCGAAAGCGGAACTCTTTGTGGTGAATTCAGACAAGCAGCCCCCCATCCGCCGTCGCCTCGACCCGCGCCCCCTCGCGCAGACCGGGCACTGCCGCCTCGAAGTCCTGCGCCGCCTGGCCGGGCGCCCCATCGTCGGGCACGCCGATCTCGATCGTGACGAGGTCATCGAGCTTTGCCGCCTCGCCGCGCACCTCGAGTCGACCGAGGTCGCCTCTCACCATCCGCTCGACGGCCTCGTGGTGATCACGGCCTTTTTCGAGCCGAGCACGCGCACGCGCCTCTCCTTCGAGAGCGCGGCCCTACGTCTCGACGGTAAGATCCTCTCGGTCCCCGACGGCAAGGTCACCGGCATCGCCAAAGGCGAGTCCCTCGCCGACATCGGCGAGATGTTCAACTCCTACGGTGACCTCTTGGTCATGCGCCACCCCGTCACCGAGGCCACCGAGGAGATCGTCGAGCATCTCGCCATCCCCATGATCAACGCCGGCAACGGCTCGGGCGAGCACCCCACCCAAGCCCTCGTCGACTGGTACACGCTACTCAAATGGCGGCCGGAGCTCGCCTCCCCCACCCCGTCCGAAGACGCGCGCATCGACTTGGCCGTCCTCGGGACCCCCGGCTCGATGCGCGCCGTCAAGAGCTTCACCTTCGCCGCGCTGCACTTTCGCGCCGCCATCCGCAGCTTGACCGTGGTCTCGGAGATGGCCGACCCCTTTGGCCCCGAGCTGGCCGCCGCGGTCGAGGCTTCGGGCATCGACGTGCGCGTGGTCAACGACCTCGATCCGCCTTTGCAGGACTTCGACGTCATCTACCAAAACGCGATCGCCTTGCTCGGCGACGCCTACAAAGAGCTCAACGACGGCTGCCGCCTGAGCGCCGATCGCGAGTTCAAGCCCGGCGCCGTCATCTTGCACCCCCTCGCCCGCCGCGAAGAGCTCGACACGAGCCTCGACCGCAGCGAGCACAACCTCTACTTCGCGCAGGCCGCCGGCGCCGTCTTCGTACGCCAAGCCCTCATGGTCTCGGTCCTCGATCGCCTCGGTCGCCTGCCGGACTCTTTTTCCGAGCGCCCCCGCTGAAGCGGCGAGGAGCTGGCGCCCCAAAGGACGACGAATCATGTGTGGAATTTCCGGCTGGTGGCAAAGCACGCCCCTCGACGCGAAGGCGAACGAGCGGCTCGACGCGATGCTCGAGACCCTTCATCACCGCGGCCCCGACGGCCGCGGCCAACACCTCGACCCGGCGCGGGGTGTGGCCATGGGCCACACCCGCTTGTCGATCATCGACTTGAACACGGGCGACCAGCCGCTTTTCGACACGCGCGGCGACAACGTCCTCACCGCCAACGGTGAGTTCTACGCCTACAAACGGATCCGCGCCCAGCTGGTCTGCGACGGAGAGCGCTTTGCGACGAAGGCCGACTCGGAGATCGCCTTGCCGCTCTACCGCCGGCACGGCCTCGACTTCGTCGAGCACCTGCGCGGCGAGTTCGCCTTTGCGCTCTTCGATGCGCAGGCCGAGCGCCTGATCCTCGTGCGCGATCGTTTCGGCATCAAGCCGCTGTACCTGCACGCGAGCGACGCGCTGTGTGTTTGGGGCTCCGAGCTCAAGTCCATCTTGGCCCACCCGGCCATCGAGGCGCGCTTGGACCCCCGCGCCACCTTGCACCAAATGATGCAGACCATGGCCCCGGGGAGCACCGCCTTCGCGGGCATCGAAGCGCTCTTGCCGGGTCACTTCGCCATCATCGAGCGACGCGAAGGCAAGCTGCACTGCCGCACCCACCGCTACTGGGACGCCGACTTCCCCCGCGAGGGCGAGCACAGCGACGCCGACGACCCCAGCCAGATCGCCCGCGTCCGCGATGGCCTGCTCGAGGCCGTGCAGCTGCGACTCGAGGCCGATGTGCCCGTCGGCTGCTACTTGTCGGGGGGCATCGACAGCTGCTCCATCTTGGGCCTCGCCTCGGCCGTGCAGCAGTCGGAGGTCAAGGCCTACACGATCGCCTTCGACCACGCGGACTACGACGAGAGCCACATCGCCGCCGAGATGGCCGCGGCCACCGGCGCCGACCAAGTCAAGATCACCTTGGGCGCCAAAGAGCTCTACGGACGCAGCTTCGAGCGCACGATGTGGCACACCGAGCGCACCTTCTACAACACCCTCGGGGTCGCCAAGTGGCACATGAGCCGCACCGTCCGCGACAGCGGCTACAAGGTCGTGGTCACCGGCGAGGGCTCGGACGAGCTGTTTGGTGGCTACCCCTTTTTCAAGCGCGACTTGTACCTGCACGCCAGCGACGACAGCCTGCGCGAGAAGCATCTCGAGGCCCTGCGTCGCAGCAACGCGGTCTTCGAAGGCTCGATCCTCTCGGCCGACACCAGCGCCCACCCGAGCTTCGACGCGCGCTTGGGCTTCACCCCCTCGTGGATTCAACCTTGGATCCAGACCCTGGCCTTCACGCGCCCGCTGCTGAGCGCGGCGCTGCGCGAGGAGCTCGCGGACTACGATCCCATCGCGGCCATCGCCGAGAGCTTGGACCCCGCCATGCTCGAAGGTCGCCACGCGCTCGACCGCGTCCAGTACTCGTGGATCAAGACCATGCTCGAAGGCCAGATCCTCACCTGGGGTGGCGACCGCGTCGACATGGCGAACTCGATGGAGAGTCGCCCCGCGTTTTTGGACCATCACCTGGCCGAGGCGGCCTTTCGGATCCCGCCCTCGCTGCGGATCCGCGACAACCGAGAAAAGTGGGTGCTCCGCGAGGCGATGCGCGGCGTGCTCCCCAAGGTCCTCTACGAGCGCGAGAAGTTCGCCTTCATGGCGCCGCCGAGCCACACCGATCTCGACAAGCGTCGGGAGATCGAGCAGCTCGCCGCGCGCCACCTCTCGCCGACCGCGATC
>JAUIJR010000124.1 GCA_030431075.1 Polyangia bacterium
ATCGCCGTCTCCATCTCCATCGCCATCGCCGTCTCCATCGCCGTCTCCATCGCCGTCACCGTCTCCATCACCGTCTCCGTCACCATCGCCGTCGCCCGTCGTCTCCGACGATCCGGCCTCGCTCGTCGCCTCGCTCTCCCCTTCCTCCTCGTCTTCGCTTCCGCTTTCTTCGCTGCTTTCGTCGCTCCCGACATCGTCGGAGCAAGCGAGCGGGAGGGTCGCGCTGAGGGCCAGCAGTAGCGGCAGGCGGCGGATCATGGTCGGATGCTAGCGATCGGCGTCGCGCTCCCAAAGCCGTGTTTGCCCGCAAAAAACACGCTTCGGTGGGATCCGCGCCGGGTGGAGCGTCGAAATGGCTCGACCTTCGCGCCAGCTTGGCGCAGGGAACTCGCACCGTCCTCAAAAGCGCGCCATCGCGGCCCAAGGTCGACCCGCGAGAGACCAAAATTGAATGAGGATTCCGGCCGCCTGTCGGCACCAAAATGGCGCAAGGAGCCTGCGTCGGCCACGCAGGGATCGCCCCCGCCATGACCCACCGCCCGCATCTCTCCCTCTTGTGCCTCTTGGTCGGCGTCGCGTGCAACGCACAGCCGCCTCAACCTGGACTTCGGGCGAACTTCGATGACTTTTGTGACGCGAAGTTCGACCTCCCCCCCGACGCCAAGGCCGACACCCCGCTGCCCCGCATGACCCTCGAAGGCTACCTGGTCCCACCGACGATGTTCAGCCTCTGCAGTGACACCTGCTCCTTCGACCTGGCCGAGTCACCCGAGCCCGGGGCCCGCAGTATTCGCTACTCGGTCAAGATCGGGGGAGGCCCCAACCGACTCGAAAAGCTCCCCGAGCGCTTCGAGTCGGCCGACTTCAAGCTCGAGACCCATGACGGCCGCGTACTCGGCTTTGGCGATCGGGTGCGCTTGACCGGGCAGCGGCTCGGCGACAGCCGCGAGCAGAATTGCCAGCTGTACAAGGTCGATTTGGTCGAGGCCGGCTGACAGACCCTCCCCCGCACGACCGCGTTATGCTCGGGCGTGGCTGGCCCTCGCGCTCCCCTTTGGATCGTTGCGACGCTGTGGACCGCAGCGTGCACCGAACGCAGCGAGGCACCGCAACAACCCGACGCGCCCGACACGGCGAAGGTGGCGAGCGTGGCCGAGGCCGAGCCAGCCTCCCCAAACGCAGCGCGTCCGCGCTGGGACTTCGGCCGTGCGCTCGGCGGCGAACAGACCCTGCACCCCGTCGAGGCCGGCCACTACGGCGCCAGCATGCACAGCAGCTACCGCTTCTACATCACGATGGAGCGCGTGATCTCGGGAGGCAAGCGCTCGAAGATGGAGCTCCAGCTCGAAAAGGACGGTCGCGTCCGTCTCTGTGTCGAAAGCGAGGGGCAGTCGAGCTACTCGGTGAGCAAGTACGCCTCGCGCGACGGCGAAGACCACCACGAAAAACGCGAAGACTCGATGTCGACGGCCTGGCATGGCCGATGGAGCCCGGCTCCCGACGGCCACGCGAGCCTCGAGTTCGACCGGGTGAGCTACCACGGCTGCGACGCGAAGCCGGTCGACTTGCCGCACCCCTACGCGGCCGAGTGCCACGAGCTGCGCGGGGCCGGCCCCGTCCCGGAGCTCTTGGCCTGTCGAGGCGACGCCCCGGACGGTCTGTGGGCCCCCTTCGCCATGCTCCTCGACGGTCGCCTCGAGCGCGAGCAGCTCGACGTCTACGGCGCGGTCAAGGTCGACCTCCAGCACGCCGGCGCGCGCACCCCCGTCGACGAGGGCGAGGGCTGGTGGCTGGTCGCCCCTGCCCCCGGCCTCGAGATCGAGTCGCGCAAGCCTCGAGATCGGGAGCCGGTCATGCTTCGCATCGAGGCGCGGGAGGCACACCCGGGCAGCGCCCCCTGAGGCTCGGGGCTCTCCACGAGGCTCGAAGCGGTATTTTTTCGGGGCCCGGCTTGCCGCCCGCCGCGTAGCGACTAGCACTCCTCGATGCCCCCCGCCGCCCGGAAAGCTCGCCGTGTCCTCATCGCGGACCACGACGAGTTCGCGGCTGACTTTCTTTGCGCGACCTTGGACTCGAGCTTTGGCGGGATCGAAGTTCGGCGGGTCGAGAACGGCGACCAGGCCCTCGCCGCCGCACAAGAATCCCACTTTGACCTCATCATCGCGGACTCGGCGTTACCGGGCTTGGACGGGCGTGCCCTCGCGTCGGCGCTCGCCTCGCGCGGAGTCGATTTGCCGCTGCTCTTGATGACCCGAGACGACGCGAGCGGCCGGATCGACGATGCCCCCGACCCGGGGGTCACCTGGGTCTTGGACAAACCGATCGACGTCGATCAGCTCGTCGAACTGTGCTCGCTTCACCTACACGATGGCGTACGTGGCGTACTCGAGGGGGTCAGCCTCGAAGGCCTGCTCCAGCTACTCGAACATGAGTCGCGCAGCTGCATGCTCGAGATCACCAACGAGCGGGAGCTCGTCCGCGTGGGTGTCGAGGCCGGCCGGATCATCCACTGCGAGGGTGGCGGCCGCTGGGGCATCGCGGCCCTCGCCGACGCTTTGACTTGGCGGTCACCGAGCTTCCAGCTGAACACCCTCGACCGCTTCGGAAGACTCGACCGCGACATGGAGCCCGTCGCCATCGGGTCAGCCATTTTCGAGTGCACCCGGCACGAGAGCCCTTCGAGCCCGGTGCATTCTTCGCCTGGGGTCGACCCGGCCGCGCTCGGACACGCCGCCGCCACATCGGAGTCCAGCATGCATCTGGCCGTCCAGGCGGCCATGGCCCTCGACGGGGCCTTGGCCTTCGCCATCGTCGACTACGAATCGGGCCTGTGCCTGGGGGCAGCTGCCCGGGAAGGATTTCCAATCGACGTGGCCGCCGCGGGCAATCGGGAAGTCGTTCGGGCCAAAGTCCGGGTCATGGAGAAGCTGGACATCGACGGTCCGATCGAAGACATCCTCATCAGCTTGCGCGCGCAGTACCACTTGATGCGGCCCAGCCGCGCGGGCTCCCTCTTTCTGTACCTCGCCATCGAGAAGCGCGAGGCGACCCTTGCCCTCGCGCGCCACCGGCTCGCCGCCATCGAGGCGGCGCTCGTGATCTGAGCCCCCTGATCGCTCAGCCGCGCTGCTCGGCGTAGACCTCGTACATGGTCTGGGCGG
The DNA here is from genome assembly GCA_030431075.1 of Polyangia bacterium. GTDB lineage: Bacteria > Myxococcota_A > Polyangia > Nannocystales > Nannocystaceae > JAUIJR01. The sequence goes on from JAUIJR010000124.1 coordinate 3,162, forward strand.
CGTCGCCCACCATGCGCAGGGTCGTGGCCGGCGTGCTGCCCTCGTAGACGATGCCTTGCTCGTCGAAAACCAGGCGGCTGCGCGCGGCCGAGGGCGGGAGTTGCTTCCACTTCTCGACGAGGTCGGGCATGCGGGCTTCGAACTCGCGGAACACGGCCGACTCGCCGCCGCCCCCAAGGTCCTGGCTGAACTCCGATAGGTCACCCAGCAAGGAGGTCACGAACTCGCCGATGTACACGGGGTCGACGGGCGTGTAGGTCGCCATCCACGCCTTCTCGTCTTTGAGGAAGGCCGTGCGCGGATCCTCGGCCAAGGTCGGACCCTTTCCGGCCATCGCCCGATCGAGGTAGTCGCGCAGCTGGGCCTCGTCGGGACCGAGCGCCGTCCACATGCGCGAGTCGGTCTCGACGAGCAGCATCACGAAGTCCATGCGTTCGGGGAGACTCCCTTGCGCGGCCATTTGGGGGCCCAGCTCCCACTCGAGGTGAAAACGGTGTGCGCGCGTCCCCAGGCCCTCGATGGGCTCGCTGGTGACCTTGGGCGCCTTCATCCCCATGCCCGCGGCCTCGATCTGGGCCAAGAAGGGCTGGATCTTCGCCGCGACTTTCGGGTGTCGCAGGTAAGTCTCCGCCGCGGCGAAGGCCGCGAAGGGATCGCGATTCGACTTCGGTGACATCCACACCATCGCGCGCTGATCTCCCCTCGCCATGATGTTCGCCGCCTCGAGGCTCTCCACCGATCGGCGTGGCACCACGGTCACCGTCCAATCCGCGCGCTCGGGTCCTCGAAGGGCGGCGAAGAGCGGCGTGAGCTCGGCGTCCGGAAGCTCGAACTCCCGCGCGACACCGCGGACGACAGCCTCGGCGCGCGAGCGAAAGTCCGCGCCCAGGCCCGGCGAGGGCAAGACCTCACGCGTGTAGCTGGCCGAGTCCACATCGGCGGGCAGTGCGAAGAGCTCGGCCGGGGCCGGACCCGCCGGCAGGTACTCGGGGGAGAACATCTTGGCGATGGTGGAGTCGCGCTTGGCCAGCCGTGCACGGGCGCGCGCGTACATCCCCGCGTCCCCCGGCTGTGTGCCGAGCGTGAGCTCGAGGCGGTCGAGGTCATCGACGAAGGCGAGCGCCCCATCGACCACGTCCGTCAACAGCGCGGTCGCATCTTCGCGCAGCTGCGGGTCTTTGAGTGACTCGAAGGCCTGCGGCCCCAGCATCTTCGCCATGGCGGCCCCGCCGTCGATGTCGGTCTTCATCGGCCCCCGCAAGTAGGCGAGATCGACGGTGAAGACGACGCGTGCATCGCCCTCGTGCGTGCGGGCGCGCAGGGCGTCGAGGTAGGGCTGGGCGGCGTCCTCGGGTCCAGCCCAGCAGGTGACGCGCTTCGCCGACTTCGGAAGGCGACAACCGAGCTCCCCCAGATCGAAGGCGAGTTCTTCGCCTTGCTCGCGCACCGACAAGCCCGCCGCCTCGAAGCTGGTCTTGGCGCTCGCCGCATCACGCACCCCAAAGGAGAAGGCGATGCGCTCGGCGTCGGCGCTCTTGGGCGCGTGCCCGAACAATGCGTCCACGGGCGCGTCGAGATCGAGACCGGCCAAGACCCCCGGCCGCTTGGCTTCGACCTTGGCGCGCCAGTCGTATCCCGGCTGGGCCTGCGTCGCGATCGAATCGAGCAGCGCCCCGGGTTGCACCACGGTCATGCTTCCCCAGGTCTGCTCCGGGTAGGCCCGCGAAATCTCGACCTCCTCCACCATCGGGGCGGGGGCCTGCTCTTTGGGCGTCTGCTCCGACGCATCTTTTTTGCAGGCGGCCAGGCTCAACGCGAGGGTGCTCAGGGGGAGCGCGATTCGTCGCATGCGGGGACGCTATCCCCTTTCGCGCAAAAGCGCAGCCGCCGAGGCGCGCCAAACACGGACAAAGATGAGATGATGGAACGTGGCTTTCGATCGGGAATCGGCGTGGTTGAGAAATCCCGACTTCTTCCCGCGATTCGAGTCACGCGGGCCACCGCGGCCGCTGGCCGAGATGCAGCTCGACCCCGAGGCTTTGCTCTTGGTCTGGTCGCGCGGCGGCGCCTCGGCCTGCGCCCTGGTACGCCAGCTTTGCTACCACCACTGCGTTCAAGGTGAGCTCGGCGGCTTGCCCTACGTCGTCAGTTTTTGCAGCGTCTGCAACGGCGGCGTCGGCTTCAACCCGACCCTCGAGGGCCAAGTCCACCACTTCAGCTGCGGTGGGCTCAATCGCGGGCAGTCGCTGCTCATCGATGACGAGACACATAGCTACTGGGAGCCATTGACCGGCGAGTGCGTACACGGTCGCCTCGCCGGCAAGCGCGTAGAAGTCTTCAGCGTGGATCTGTGCACGGTGTCCGAGGCCCTGAAACGAGACCCCGATCTTTCCTGCATGGTTGCCGACCGCGGGCTCGCTCAGGTGGTCTTTGGTCGCTTCGGTATGTTCCGCATGCGGGGGAAAGGCTTTCTGCCGCCCGGCTTCAAAGGCACGATGGGCGGCGAGGACACGCGACGCCCCCGCATGGAGCAGGGACTCGGCGTCGTCGTCCTCAAAGAGGCTCGCTTCTACCCGGAGTCGGTGATCGCGGGCAGTGGCGATGCCTTCGAGGACGCGTGGGGACGTCGCCGCCTACGAGTACGACTCCGCGAGGACGGCTTTCCCCACGCGAGCTGGGACGACGGAAGTGCCCCCTTGCAGTTCCAGGTGCGCTGGTACGCCTTTGCCTTCAGCTATCCGGACTGTCGCGTCGTGACCTCGCCAGCGGACTAAGTCGGCGCCTTTCGCCGCCCGGGAAGGCGCCTCATGCCACCTTGCGTCGCCGAGCACGGGATCTAAGGTAGGGCCGTGTCGGACCGGGTCTCCTCCTCGCGCCTTCGTCGCCTCGGCAAGATGGCCAAGCTGGCGCGACAGGCCCTCCCCGTCGCGCTCGAGCGCTGGCGCGACGGCGACACCAAGGCCGAGGCCGATCCTCGAGTGGCGAGCGAGGCAGAGTTGAGCAAGCTGGCCGCGCGCGCCGAAGGCATCCTCGAGACCCTCGGCGAGATGAAGGGCTTGGCCCTCAAGGCCGGCCAGATGATGTCCTACATGGACGGCGCGCTGCCGGACTCCATCCGCCCGACCTTCCAGCGCACCTTGAAGCGGCTGCAAAGTCAGGCGCCGCCGATGACCTGGGAGGCCGTGTTCCCCGTGCTCGAGCGCGAGCTCGGTGATCTCGAGGCACACTTCGCCGAGATCGATCACAGTCCGGTGGCGGCCGCATCGATCGGGCAAGTCCATCGTGCGCGTCTTCACGACGGCACGGTGGTCGCGGTCAAAGTCCAATACCCCGGCGTGCGCGATGCCATCGCCGCGGACATGAAGAACCTCGACTTTCTCAAGGGCTTCGCCGCGCCGATAATGATGCTCTCGGGCGCCGGCGCAAACATGAAGGTCGCCGGCGATCATCTCGCCGAGCTGCGCGAGCGTCTGCTCGAAGAGTGCGACTACGCCCGCGAAGCCGAGATGCAGACGACCTTCCGCGAGCGCTTGGCCGACGATCCGGAGCTCTACGTGCCGCGGGTCTACCCCGAGCACAGCACGCGCAGCGTCCTGGTCTCCGAGTTCATCGAAGCGCGAGAACTCGACGAGGTCTGTGGCGAGGCCGGCGAGGCCCTGGGCATCGACCAGGCGCAACGCAACCGCTGGGCGGAGGCCTTGTGCCGGGTGACGAGCATGGGCCTGTACGACTGGGGCTTGCTGCACGCCGACCCCCACCCCGGCAACTACCTGTTCATGGACGACGGGCGCGTTTGCCTGCTCGATTTCGGCTGCGTCAAAGCGCTCCCCGATCCCATCCGTCTGGCCATGCGTGGCTACGTGAGCGCGGCCATCCGGGCGCAGGCGACTCGAGCGCCCGAGGATTGGCGGCGTTTCGACGATCGCTTGCGCCGTGCGCTCCGCTTCGAAGACGCGACGCCCGAGGTCTTCAAATTCATGCGCGACTATCTGGTCTACTGCCTGTCGCCGATCATCACGCCGGGGCCCTTTCACTTTAGCGAGGCCTTCACCCGCGCGACCGTCGACCTCATGGTCGAGGGCAAAAAGGACCTCATGTTCCCCGACGGACGACGGATCCCCAAGGTCCCCAAGCTGCCACCCATGCCGGCCGACTACCTGATGGTCAACCGCCTGCAGTGGGGCTTCTTTTCGGTGCTCACCCAGCTCGACGCCCGCTGCGACTGGCACGCGCAGCTCCCCGCCGACATGCGAGCGGCCGCGTCGACGAGCGAAGCACGCCCGTCGGCCTAGAGCGCCGAGACCACCTCGAGTCCCGCGACAAGGTGCGAGGCACGGGCGCGACCGCTATCCTCGCCGGGTGCAGACCAAGCTCTTTTGGGCGGGCGTAGTCCTCGCCGTGTTGGCCGCCGTCTTGGGCATCGTCTCGACCAACCTCTCCGCCGGCGGCGTCCCGGCCGACGTCCACCCCGGTAGCGGAATCGCCGTCGCCGTCGCCGCCATCGCCATGCTCTACGCGTCGACCGTTGTCCCCAAAGTGGACGCGCCCGTCCAGACCGAGCCCGGCGGGTCTCCCCCCGCCCGAACTCGACTGGACTAGAGCCCGGCGACCACGCCCTGCAGCATCTCGCGGACCTTGCCGGCCACGGTGCCGAGCGCCTCGTTCTCGATGGCCTGCATCGAGGCGATCGGGTCGACGGCGCTGACCTCGACCTTACCGCCCTCGAGTTGGCGAAGGATCACGTTGCAGGGCAGCATCGTTCCGATCTTCGACTCGGCCGAGATGGCCTCGAAGGCCGAGGGCGGATGACAAGCCCCCAAGATCAGATAGCTCGGCATGTCCGCGTCGAGCTTCTTTTTCATCGTCGCTTGCACGTCGATCTCGGTCAGCACACCAAATCCGGCGTCGCCCAGGGCGGCGCGCGTACGGGCCACCGCGTCATCGAAGGAGGTCTCGAGGGTCTTGTCGAAGGTGTAGCTCATCGTTGGGCTCCACCCCACCCTACGACCGCCGCGGCGTCGAAGCTACCGCGCCGCTTCGAGCGACGCGCGCAGCTTGTGCAGGCCAGGCTGCCGCTCCGGCCCTCACTTCGCTACGGCCGGGTTCTTCGCCAGGCGCGAGCTCGCCTGATCGATCATGGCCAAGAAGCCCTTGCGGTCGCCTTGGGGATCTTTGCCGACGGAGCCCTGGGCGAGCTTGCGGGCCATCTTCATGTCGGCCTTCCCGCGGTGCTCGCTGCCGCGTAGCACCATGCCAAAGGCGAGCACGGCCGCCGACCAGCGAAAGTCTTCGCTCGCTTGGGCCCATGTCTTGCCGTCGTCGGTCACCGTCTCGCTGATGAGCTTCGAGGTCGAGCCTTCGGGCGCCTTGTAGCGCAGCTTGACCGTGGCCATCTCACCGGTGAGAGCGTCGCCGGTGGGCGTGCGCTCGCCTTGGTACTTGAGCGGGTCGACCCCGGGCTGCGTGCCGCCCTTCCCGGCCGGTACGATCTCGTAGACCGCGGTGACCGTGTGTCCGGCCCCGATCTCGCCGGCGTCTTTTTTGTCGTCGTTGAAATCCTGCGCGGCCAGGCGGCGGTTCTCGTAGCCGATCAGGCGGTAGGACTCGACCAAGACCGGGTTGAACTCCACTTGGATCTTCACGTCCTTGGCGATGGTCGTGAGCGTCGCCCCCGCCTCGCGCACCAGGACTTTGCGGGCCTCGGCCACCGAGTCGATGTAGGCGTAGTTGCCGTTGCCCTTGTCGGCCAGCATCTGCATCGTGCTGTCTTTGGTGTTGCCGCGGCCAAAGCCGAGTACGGTCAAGAACACACCGGTCTCGCGCTTTTGCTCGATCAGGCGCTCGAGCTCCGAGCGGTTGGCCGTGCCCACGTTGAAGTCGCCGTCGGTGGCCAAGATGACGCGGTTGATGCCGCCTTTGATGTAGTTATCCTTGGCGACCTTGTAGGCGAGCTCGATGCCGGCGCCGCCGTTGGTCGAGCCGCCGGCTTGCAAGCTCTCGAGCGCGCCGAGGATCTTGGAGATGTCGCCGCCCGAGGTCGGGGGCAGCACCATGCCGCTCGCGCCCGCGTAGACCACGATCGAGACCTTGTCTTGCTTGCGCAGCTGGCGGGCCAACAAGCCCAGGCCTTGCTTGAGCAGCGGGAGCGCGTCGGGGCGGTTCATCGAGCCCGAGACGTCGAGCAAGAACACCAAGTTGCGCGGGGCGACCTCGGCGTCATCGATCGGCACGCCTTGCAGTCCCACATGCAGCAGGCGGTGCTCTTCGGCCCAGGGGGCCGAGGCCACCTCGGTCATCACCGAAAAAGGCTGGCTCCCCATCGGCTCGGGGTAGTCGTAGTCGAAGTAGTTGACGAGCTCTTCGAGACGGACGCTGTCGGCGGGCGGCGTCTGCCCGTCGCGCAGCATGCGGCGGACCATCGCGTAGCTGGCCGTGTCGACGTCCACCGAAAAGGTCGACAGCGGCTCGTCGGCGACCGCCTTGAAGCCCTCGACCTCGACCTTGTCGAAGTCCTCGGTCACCGGTGGTGGGCCGGAGGGCATGGGGCGGACGATGCCCGGGGTCGAACGCTTGGACAGGGCACCGGCGCCGCGTCCGTAGCCGCTGCCAGTTCCGCCGCCACCGCCTTTGCCGATGAGGCCGACGTTGCCGAGGCCGATCGTGCCTTCGCCCGTGCCGCCCCCGCCGCGGCCGGTCCCCTTGAGTCCGAGGCCGCCGACGCCGGCGGCGTCGCCGACTTGGGTGCCGTTGAGCCCGGCCATCGGATCCGCCGCGGCGGCCTCCTCGCGGACCTCGCTTTCGGCGTCGTCGCTGGGGGCGGGATCGTTCGTGGGCTCCGCGCTCGTCTTGTCTTCGGCGGGCGCCTCGGCCGCATCGGGCGTCGCGGCCCCGGTGGGCGCTTGTTCGCCGGGCGCGGACTCGCAGGCGAGCGAGCCCAGGGCGAGCGAGGACGCGAAGAGAAGGACGCGAGGGGTGAGGCGGGGGCTGAGGCGGTACATGACGAGAAGGACGGGTCCTGGGACGCCCACGGCGCCGCGAGGTTCCCCGCGAAGGGGCGCGGGCCTGGCGCAAAGCGCATTGACAGGCCGGCGGTGGGATTCTATCAAGGCTCCGTGCTCTACGAGTGCGCCCGCTGTCACGAACGCTTTTCGGTCGATGCCGAGCCCGAGAAGTGCCCGAACTGCCACGCCGAGGCCGGCCTCGAGAAGCACAAAGCGCAGCTCCCCTTCCCCATGATGGCCTTTGGCGGCCTCTTGGCCACGGCATTGCTCATGGCGCTGGTCGGCTTTTGGGTGGGCATCGGGGACAGCCCCGAGCAGCACGACGTGCCGCACTGGAAAAACAACGGCGTGCCCTGATCGGCGCGCGCAGATCTCGTACCTGCTCCCGGGCCGGGGAGTCTCGACGCCCGTGCCCGCATGAGCCCCCTGTTCGCCCTCGCCTTCGCCTTTGGGTCGAGCCTTTGTTGGTCGGGCCTCGACGCGATGCGCAAGCGGCTCGGCGCGAAGCTCAGCGCCCCATTGTTGGTGGCCGCCTTTTCGCTCGGGCAGATCCCGATCTTCGCCGCCTGGCTCGCCCTCGACGCGCGCGCGATCGACTTCGTGGCCTATGCACCCATCGGGGCGGCCGCCATCAGCTTGAACCTGGGGGCCAACCTCTTGTTCGTCGGCGCCGTGCAGCGATCGCCGCTCTCGGTCGCCGTCCCCTTTTTGGCCTTCACCCCCGTGTTCACCGCCTTGCTCGCCATGCCGATCCTCGATCAGCGCCTCGGGCCGACGGAGCTGCTCGGCATCGCCATCGTGGTCCTCGGCGGGCTGCTCTTCGGCCTCTCGCGCGACGCGAGCGACCGTCCCCTGTGGCGTGAGCCTGGGGTGTGGATGATGCTCGGTGTCGCCGGCATGTGGGCAGGCACCACCACCTTGGACGCGGCGGCCCAGGGTGCCGCTCCCCCGGCGCTACACGGCCTGGTGCAGACCGGCGGCGTGGGCATCGTGCTGAGCCTCTACCTGCTCGCGCGTGGCGGGCGAGCGTCTTTCTCGCCCTTGCGCCCCGAGTTGCGCGCGCTCGGGCTGACCATCCTCTTCGCCGCGGGTGCCTACGGCCAACAGCTCTTGTCCTTGCAGGGCCTCGACGCGGCCCACGTCGAGACCCTCAAGCGCGTCGTCGGCTTGATCATGGCCTTGGGGGTGGGCCGACTCTTGTTCCAAGAGGCGGTGACCCGCAACAAGATCGTCGGCGTCGGACTGCTGGCCTTGGGCACCTTGGTGGTCGCCTGGGGTGCCCAGCCGGCGAGCTGAGGCGCTGCCTCAGCGCGTGGGGAGTCCGCGCTCTTCGGTGACCTTGGCGTTGATGGCCGCCGCGCGCTGGTTGGCCTCGCGCCCGCCGAGCCGCTCCGCGTAGGCCACGATCGCGTCGGTCTTTTCGATCATGCCGAACTGGATGAACCAGCGGATCGTGCCGCCCAAGATGCAGTCGGCCATGGTGAAGCGCTCGCCCAGCAGCCACGGCCCTTCGCCCAGCGCGTCGTCGATCGTCTCGATCACATCCTCGTAGCGACCAAAGCCGGCCTGCCCGGGCTTGTAGTCCCACTTCGAAGCATGGGCCATCGCCCCCGGTTCGAGCACCGAGGGCGAAAAGAAGCACCAACGCAAAAAGGCCCCGCGATCGGCGTCGTCGAGGGCCGGCGACAAACGCCCCAGCGCGTACTTGTCGGCCAAGTAGACGCCGATGGCCGCCGTCTCCGAGACGACGACCTCGCCGTCCTCGATCACCGGCAGCTTCTTCATCCGGTTGCGCGAGGCGTGCGCGTCCTTGCGATGCTCGCCCGCCATCATGTCCACGTAGCGAAGCTCGTAGGGCTCACCGAGTTCTTCGAGCATCCAAACGACGCCAGCGGCGCGCGACCAAGGGTGATGGTGAAGGACGAGGGACATCGCGGGCAGCATAGCGATCCATGGGCCTCGGAGGGGAGGAAGGCGGCTCGCTTTGCCTCCCTCGATCGGGGAGTTTCGCCAGAGCGGCCCAGCGTTTATCTTTGGGCGTGCGTTCCGTCGCCTACCTTCCCCTCGCGCTCGCCATCGGGGGAGTGCTCGGATCCTTCTCCGCGTGTCGCGCCGACTTCGAGTGCAGCCCCGGCGAAGAAGCCTGCGGCTGCCTGTCGAACGGAGGCTGCGACGAAGGCCTGAGCTGCCAGTCCGGCACCTGCGTGCGTCTCGATGGGGAGACGGGCGAAGAGAGCGTCGGCGAAGAGGAGGCCGGCGATGGCGATGGCGACGGCGATGGCGACGGCGATGGTGATGGCGACGGCGATGGTGATGGCGACGGCGATGGAGATGGTGATGGCGACGGCGA
>JAUIJR010000653.1 GCA_030431075.1 Polyangia bacterium
CGAAAGCGCGACCAGGCCCGCGCGGGCACCCAGGCGCTGTGCTTGAAGGGCTCGCCGCGGTCGTCGGCCGGCGCAAAGCTGTGCGCTTGGATCTCGGGCTGGCGACGCAGCCAGGTGGGGGAGGGGGCGACGCGCACGCCGACCAGGCGGCCATGCGGGCAAGGACCACCGCCGCGCTCGGGAAAGCCGCGAAGAGTCAGCCGCTCGCCGTGGCCGGCCGAGAGCTGAAAGGGGCCGAGGGTCGCGCGCGGGCGCTGGCGCGTGCCGGGGATGGTCACGGCGCGCTTTTGGTCGTCGATCTTCACGCGCACCTTCGGGTTGTGCGGGGCGTCGCGGGGGTCGAGGACCAAAGTGAGCTCCGAGGGCCCGTCGACGAGCTCACGCAAGTCGAGCACCAGATCTTTTTTGGGGCTCAAGCACGCGTTCGCGGGGTCCGGTCGAGCGAGGTAGATCCCATCTTCGTCGGCCGCGTCGGCGAACCAGGTCCGGATCGTGCTCGCCCGCGCAGCATCGACCTCGACACGCGCGAGGACCATGCGCATGCCGTCGCGCGTGCGTCGAAGCGGGATGGCGCCGACGCTCGGCGTGTGGCGATGACTCCACAGCTCGAAGCCCCGCGCGTGGGTGGCGACGAAGGGCGGCGGCAAGCCGAGGTCGGCGCCGGCGACGATCTTCCCGTCGTCTTCGCGGGTGTAGTGATGGCTCGCCTCATTGATCAGCAGGTACACGGCGCGATCTTTGGCCAGGCCGCCGACGAGCAGCGCGTCGAGCACGGCGACGGCCGCCTCGCGGTCGCGCATGGGGAACACGGTGTGGCCGTAGCCCATGGCCAAGGCCGTGCCGACTTGGTGGTCGGTGAAGCCGCGGTGCCAGCCTTCGCCGCCGGCGAGCACGATGGAGCCCTCGGGGAGCTCGGCCGCGAGCCAGTCGAGGGCCTCGGCGACGCCCTCTCGCTCGCGCTCGGGCCAGGCCGTGCCCCAGGCCAAGGGCCACGCGACCCCGCCGAGGGTGGCGAGCATGGCGAGCCCGCGCAGGGCGGGGCGCGTTCGCGTCCAACGTGACAGCTGCACGGCGACCAGCACCGCGGCCATGGGGATGACGAGCGGGACGAGGTAGCGCCCGTAATAAAAAAGGTGCGCATTGGGCAAGGCGCGCTGGCTGTAGAGCGCGACGAGCACCACCAAGATGATCCACAGCGGGAGCTCGGCCGCGCGCAGCTCGAAGCGGGCGCGCATGGACCACAGCCCAAGGGCGACCAGGCCGACGAAGGTCGGCCAGCCGAGCCCGGGCAAGAGGGGATCCAGGCGGCCAGCCCCTTCGTCCGCGCCAAAGCGCCAGGCGGCGAGGTGCACCACCAACACGAGCACCAGCCCCAGCCCGATGAGGCGGGCGAGGGGGCCCGCGTGGGTGTCTCGCCTGCTCGCCAATCGCTTGGCGACGAAGATGTCGACGAGGAGCCAAGCAACGAGACCGAGGCCCGCCGCGCCCATGAGCGTGTCGGGGCCCACATCGACCAGCTGCGGCACGCGGCGCAGGATCTCGTCGTGCACATAGGGGTAGGCGAAGTGCGCATGAAAGGCGATGCCACCCGCGAGCAAGAGCAGGTAGAGCCGCCCGGGGTCCAATGCGCCACGCAAACTCGGCGGCCGCCACCAGGCCAAGGCCGCGAGACAAGGTCCCCAGATCCATGCGTCCCCCCGGACCCAGGTGGCCACGCCCAAGCACAGCGCGACGAACTGCCAGCGCCGACGCGAAGCCGAACTCTCGGTGGTCATTGGGCCGAGGCTGGCCAACCAGCTGCCGGCCAAGAGCAGGGCGAAGAACACTTCGCTGAGGCTTTGGCGCTGCGTCCAGATCACCAGCGGGGAGAAGGCGACGAGCGCGAAGGCCCACGCGGCTGCGCCCCAGCCCAGCGCCTCGCGGCTAAAGCGTCGGCGCAGCGCCAGCGCGAAGGCCAGCAGGGCCAAGCTGCTCGCCAAGCCGTTGATGCGATGCAGCGCCTCGGGGCCCCAGACCAGGCCCGACCAGGCGAGCAGTCCCGGGTAGCCGGCAAAGAACTGCGGCACGATGCGGCCGCGCTCGAGGTCGCCGACGTAAAAGCCGGGGCGGTAGGCGGCCTCGTAGGCGTCGTCGCGGGCGGGACCGGACTCGCGCGGGTACACGCCGAGCAGATCCCTCGCGGCCACGCGCGCGGCTTCACTTGGTTCGTCGGCGCCCGCGAGGATCTCGCTGGCCTCCCGAAGCAGGGGGTCTTCGAGGATCATGCCGCCGCTGCGCAAGGCGGCGCGAGTGCGCAGCTCGTAGCTGCCGGGATCTTG
>JAUIJR010000125.1 GCA_030431075.1 Polyangia bacterium
GAAGGTCCTCAGCGTCGACGACAACGGGCGAATCCGCCTGTCGCGCAAAGAGGCCTTCGGCGTCGATCCCGGCGAAGTCCGCAACCTCCGCGGCTGAGCCCGACCAGTCATGGACTGGCCACCCCAAACCCCGCAGCTCCAGCTCGCGCGCGTGCACCCCGAGGCGATCTTGCCTCGACGCATGAGCGATCTGGCTGCGGGGCTGGATCTTTGCGCATGCCTGCCCGGGGGTTCACTGCGCGTCGCGCCGGGCGAACGCGTCATGGTGCCCACGGGTTGGTCGATGGCCGTACCGCCAGGGTGGGAGATCCAGATCCGTCCGCGCAGCGGCCTCGCCAAAAAGCGAGGGATCACGATCCCCAACAGCCCGGGTACAATCGACGCCGATTACCGTGGCGAGGTTCAGGTCATTTTGTGCAACGGACCCGACGAAGCGTTGGAGATCCAGCACGGCGATCGCATCGCCCAGATGGTCGTGTGTCCGGTCGCGCTCGTCGAGCCCGTGCTCGTCGAGACCCTCCCCGAAAGCGGCCGCGGTAGCGGTGGCTTCGGGAGCACCGGCGGGCGCTGAGGCCCGTCTCGAGCGACCCAGACTTCGAGGGGGCCGCCGGTGAACCCCGGGGACTCGATCGCCGGACGCATCACCGTGCTCGAGCTTTTGCCCGAGCTCGCGGGGGCCCCGATCTTCGGCCGCTGCGCTCGCGCGCGTGAAGAGGCCACCGGCCGCGAGCTTTGGCTGACCCAGGTAGAGCCGGCCTTGGTGCCCACACCCACCCGGCGCGCCGAGTTGAGTTCGGCCGCGAACCAAAGCGCGCGCGCCTCGGGGCCGGGGGTGCTCGAGACCTTCGCCGTCGAGAACGTCGACGGCAGCGTGTACGTGGGCCACCTGCCGATGCACGGCGCCCAGCCCTACGCGATGAGCCCGGCCTTTGGGCACAGCGACATGGCGTCGAACGATGTCGTCGAGTTCGCGCGGGCCCTCGCGCGGATGCACGATCGCGGCCTCGTTCACGGCGCGGTGTGTTTGGCCTCGGTCTGCCGCGGGCCAGAGGGCGTGGCGACCTGGCAGCATGGTTTCGCGGGGGCCTGCGAGCCTTCGAACTTCTCGGGGCGCGCACGCGGGCTGACCTTTCGGCAGCCCTTTCCGCCCGAGTTTTTGGCCTTTGGCGGGCGACCCACCACGGCGACCGACGTTTTTGCGTGGGCCTTTGCGGCCTGCCAGATGATCTCGGGGCGCCCGGACGCCAGCTCGATTCAGGGCATCGTCGCCGGTGTCGGCGAGCTCGATGGAGAGCACCCCCTCGTGCAGGTGCTCAAAAGCTGCCTCAACGACAACGCAGCGGCCCGACCGCGCGACGCCAAAGAGCTGTGGGAGCGACTCGAGCGCGAGAGCTTGGTGAGTGCACCGGCGGCCCCGAAGTCGCGGAGCTCGACCGTGCTGGCGCCGCTGGCTCCGCCTCCGATGCCCCAACGCTCGGGCGTCTTCGACATGGAGGCGCCGCCACCTCCTCCCTCCTTGTTCGGGACAGAGGCGGACTTCGACGAGCTCGATGGCGAGGACGACTACGAGGACCTCGCGGTCAGCGAGGACGACGCCGACATCTCGGCCGCCGCACCTTTGCCGACGCCGCCGCGACCGCCGACGGCTCCACGTCCCGCCGCGACGCCCACGATGATGGTCGAGGCCGGCAGCGTGCCGCCTCCGGCCCCGGCCCCGGCGCCCGGCGCCCGGCCGCCGGCCGCACCTCGGCCCGGTTCCCAACCCGGCAGTGCACCTCCGCCGGCGCCCGCGCGGCGAGACGGCGAACCCGAGACGATGGAGCTCGACATGCTCGGCGACGACTTCTTGTCTTCGCTCGATCGCGCCGTCGCCAACGAGCGGGGCTCGGCGCAACCGGGCGCGCCGTCCTCGCGAAGGGGAGGCCAGACCCAAGCTCAAAGACAGAGCCCAGGTCAGGGCCAGAACCAGTACGCAGAGATGCGCGACCCGGGCGAGATCGAGCTGGCGAGCGGTCCGGGGGGCGAGATGATGCTCGACGATGCCATCGCCGGCTTGGGCGAGGGGCCCACCCGCGTGGTGCCCAGCGTCAGCGCCATCGAGCGAGAGCTCGAAGAGGCCAGTGCCTTGCCGCCGCCCCAGCTCGCGCCCGTGCTCACGCCGCCGGGCGGCCACACCATCGGGCGCAACCCCGGACCCCATGGGCTGCGCCCGGGTCTGCTCAACTGGGTGATGATCGTGCTGCCGCTCGCGCTGCTCACCGCGGCCTTCGTTCATCTCGGATTTTCGGCCGGCGGCTTCGACGTCCTGACCGGTCTGGCCCCGCGCGACGACGAAGGGGACGAAGCGGGCGAAGGGGAGAGCACGGGCGGCGAGTCCTTGCCCCTGACCCTTCCGGACATCGACATCGCGCAGATGCCCGACCTGCCGCCGGTGGCCAAGCGCTGCCCCGAAGGCATGATCGCGCTCGACGGGGAGGTCTGCGTGGACACCGGCGAGTACCCCGGGGTGGGCCAGCTGCCGATGACCCGGATCAGCTACGCCGAGGCCGAGGCCACCTGCCAAGAGCGAGGCGCGCGTTTGTGCACCTTCGACGAGTTCCGCACGGCCTGTGGCGGCGACGACCACCATCGCTTCCCCTACGGCGACTTTTACAAGGCCTACTGCAACGTCTCCGACGGCGCCGAGCCGGGGCGGGTGCAGGCCAGCGGGGCACGCAGTCGCTGCCGCTCGCCCAAGCGGGTCTACGATGCCGTCGGCAACGTGGGCGAGTGGGTCAAAGGCGGCTACGCGGTGGGGGGCGACGTGCGCACCCCGGCCCAGACGGCCACCTGCGACGCGCGCGGCCGACCGCCCAAGAGCTTCAAGGGCGAATTCGTCGGCTTTCGCTGCTGCATGGACCGTCTCTAGCGACCGGGCGAGCGCTTTGCGTTAGGGTCCGAGTCGATGCCGATCCCCCGCGAAGTCCTGCGAGAAGCCGTCGCCCAAGAGCGCACTTTGGACGTGCTCGACGCGCGTTTCGACGCGCTGGGCAAACGCTACAGCGGGAAGGTCCGCGAGAACTTCAGCCACGAGGGGACGCGCACCATCGTGGTCACCGATCGCGTCAGCGCCTTCGATGTCGTGCTCGGCACCATCCCCTTCAAAGGGCAGGTGCTCAACCAGATGGCCGCCTACTGGTTCGAGGTGACCTCGGAGCTGATGGACAACCACCTGATCGACATCCCCGATCCGCAGGTGGTGCGCGCCATCGACTGCGAGCCCATCCCGGTGGAGATGGTCGTTCGCGCCTACCTCACGGGCTCGAGCTCCACGAGCATCTGGCGCGCCTACGAAAGCGGCGCCCGGAGCTTTTGCGGCCACGACTTGCCCGAGGGCATGCGCAACCACGAGCGCCTGCCCGAGAACATCGTGACCCCCTCGACCAAGGCGGCGAAAGGCGACCACGACCAATCGGTGGCCAAAGAGCAGCTCTTCGAGATGGGGGTCATCGACCCGGAGACCTTCGACGATCTCGAGCGCCGCTGTCTGGGCCTGTTTGCCTACGGCCAAAAGCTGGCCGCCGAGCGTGGGCTCATCTTGGTCGACACCAAGTACGAGCTGGGCCGCGCGCCCGATGGTCGCATCGTGCTCATCGACGAGATTCACACGCCGGACAGCTCGCGCTACTGGTACGCGGACACCTACGAGGCGGCGATGTCCAAGGGCGAAGACCCGCGCGCCCTGGACAAGGAGTACGTGCGGCGTTGGCTCGTCAGCCAAGGCTTTCGTGGCGACGGCCCGGCGCCCGCGCTCCCCGAAGAGGTGCGCGTCGAGGCCGCGGCGCGCTACATCGAGACCTACGAGCGGGTGACCGGTCGCAGCTTCGAGGCGCCGGCGGGGGATCCCGTGGCGCGGGTCGCGGCGAACCTCGGCGTCTAGTTCTCGCCGGCCTTTCGCCCGCGCGCGTGCTTGCGTGGCGACTGAGCGGCCACGCCCGAGCGCTCGCGCCTCGAATGAAAAAGTGTGCTAGCGAAGCGCCATGTGCGGGGTCTTCGGCATCCACAACCACCCGGAGGCGGCGAATCTCGCCTACCTCGGGCTGCATGCGCAGCAACACCGCGGACAGGAGTCGGCGGGGGTGGTCAGCTCGGACGGGGGCACGCTGCACGCGGTGCGAAAGATGGGCTACGTGGCCGACGTCTTCGACGAGCGCCGCCTGGCGCGCCTGGTCGGGCGTACCGCCATCGGACACGTCCGCTACACGACGGCCGGCGGCTCGCTACCCAAGAACATCCAGCCGCTCACGGCCGAGCTGCGGATCGGGGCCGTGGCCATCGTGCACAACGGCAACTTGGTCAACGCCGACGCCCTGCGCGAGGAGCTCGAGACCCAAGGGAGCATCTTCAGCTCGAACGCCGACACCGAGGTCATCTTGCAGCTCATGGCCCGCAGTCCCGAGCGCGAGCTGGTGGACCGCTTGGCCCACGCGCTCAGCCGCGTGCGCGGGGCCTACTCGCTGGTGCTCACGATGGGCGACCAGCTCGTCGCCGCCCGCGACCCGCACGGTTTTCGGCCCTTGGTGCTGGGGCGCGTGCCGGGTGACGAGGCCTGCTGGGTGGTGGCCTCGGAGACCTGCGCCTTCGACTTGATCGGGGCCGAGCGGGTCCGTGACCTCGAGCCCGGCGAGATCGTGCGCATCGACGCTTCGGGCATCGAGAGCGTGAAGATGGCCCCGAGCCCGCGCAGCTTGTGCGTCTTCGAGCACGTCTACTTCTCGCGGCCCGACACCACCATCGACGGCGCCTCGGTCTACGAAGCGCGCATCGAGATGGGGGCGGCCTTGTCGCGCGAGCACCCGGTCGAAGCCGACGTCGTGATTCCCGTGCCGGACAGCGGCGTCGTCGCGGCCATGGGCTACGCGCGCGCGGCCGGCCTGCCCTTCGAGATGGGGCTGATCCGCAACCACTACGTCGGCCGCACCTTCATCGAGCCCAAGGACTCGATCCGTCACTTTGGGGTGCGCCTCAAGCTCAACGCGGTGCCCGAGGTGCTGCGGGGCAAGCGGGTGGTGGTGGTCGACGACTCCATCGTCCGCGGCACGACCTCGCGCAAGATCGTCAAGATGATTCGGGAGGCGGGGGCCAGCGAGGTCCATGTTCGGATCAGCTCGCCGCCGGTGACGCACCCTTGCTACTACGGCATCGACACGCCGACCCGCTCGGAGCTCATCGCGGCCAGCCACAGCGTCGACGAGGTCGCCCGCTACATCACCGCCGACTCGGTGGCCTACCTGACCCCCGAGGGCCTTTTGAACTCCGTGGCCGACACGGGCGGGTTTTGCACCGCTTGCTTCACGGGGGCCTACCCGGTGCCCTTTTCGGGGGCGACCGGGCGGCGTCAACTTCGGTTGATCGAGGTCTGAACGTCGACTAGCGTTCGCGCGATGACCGAAGCCCGCGGCATGCTCCCCGAGCACAACAAAGTGACGGAGCTCGTCTCCTCGCTCGACGACCGCATCGGTGAACTGCGGAGGCATCTTTGACTACGTCGGCAAAAGCGAGAAGCTAGAGGAACTCGACGCCCAAACGGCGGATCCCGAGTTCTGGAACGACAACGACAAGGCCAAGCTCGTGCTGCGCGAGCAGGCGACCATCAAGAAGATCATCGAGTCGCTCGACGAGGTCTCCCAAAGTTTTGCCGACGCGCGCGACTTGTATGAGCTCGCGCGCGAGGAGTCTGACGACGACTCGATCCGCGACGCCTGGGCGCAGCTGCAAAGCACCGAGGCCGTGACGGCCAAGATGGAGTTCCAGCGCATGCTCTCGGGCCCGCACGACGCGGCCGGGGCGCTGGTCTCGATCAACGCGGGCGCCGGCGGCGTCGACTCCCAAGACTGGGCCGAGATGCTCTTGCGCATGTACCAGCGTTGGGGCGAGCGGCAGGGCTACACGGTCAAGCTGCTCGACATCCAAGAGGGCGAGCAAGCCGGCATCCGCGGGGCCGAGCTCAGCATCGACGGCGAGTACGCCTATGGCCACTTGCGCTCGGAGATCGGCGTGCACCGCTTGGTGCGCATCTCGCCTTTCGACTCGCAGGCCCGGCGCCAGACCAGCTTTGCCTCGGTCATGGCCTTGCCCGAGCTCGACGAGGACATGGAAAGCGACATCGAGGTCGCCGACTCCGAGCTGCGCATCGACAAGTTCCGCGCCAGCGGGGCAGGGGGACAGCACGTCAACAAGACCGAGTCCGCGGTACGCTTGACGCACTTGGAGACGGGCATCGTCGTCGCGTGCCAGATGGAGCGCTCACAGCACAAGAACATGGCGACGGCGATGCGCATGCTCAAAGCCAAGCTCTGGGACTTGAAGCAAAAGGAGCGCAACGCCGAGATCGCGGCCCTCGAGGGCGACAAAAAATCCATCGAGTGGGGCTCGCAGATCCGCTCCTACGTCATTCACCCTTATCGCCAGGTGAACGACCACCGCAGCGAGCTCAAGGTCTCCAACGTCGACGCGGTGCTCGACGGTGAGCTGCAGCCCTTCATGGAAGCCTTCTTGCTCGGCGACGAAGAGGACGAGGCATGAGCCAAGCTGCCCCGGAAGGCCCCCACAGATCGGGGAAAGAGTCGTCCGAGGGCAGCTCCTTCATCCGCGCGATCGAGTGGAAGATCGCGTGGCGTCACGTGCGGCGCGGCGGCAGCGAGGAGCGACCCGCCTGGGTCCGCATCTCCTTGCTCGGCGCCATCTACATGACCTTGGTCGCGGTGGGCTTCTTGCTCTACGCGGCCGCCGGGGTCGAGGCCGTCGAAGGGCAGCAGCTCTTCAGCGGCGCCGAGCTCACCCCGAGCCAGCGCTGGTTCGGGGTCTTCGGGGCCTTGGGCCTGTTCATGGGGGTCTTGTGGTTGATCGTCAGTTTGCTGGCGAGCTTTTTCAATCTGCTGGCGACCATCATCACCGTCTCCGTGCTGGTCGGCTGCATGGCCTTGGTCGTCGTCTTGTCCCTGATGACCGGGCTCGAGTCCGATCTGCGCGACAAGATCCTCAACCAAAAAGCGCACGTGCTCGTCTCGGCCCAGGACGGCAACCGCTTCGCCGACTACGAGGCGCTGGCCGCGGCTTTGCGCGAGGCGCCCGGAGTCGTGGGGGCGAGCCCCTTCGTCGAGGGCGAGGTCATGGCCAAAAGCGGGATGAACCGCCAAGGCGGCATCTTGCGCGGCGTGGATCCCGAGCGCATCGTCGAGGTCTCGAACCTCGGTGAGATCGTCGAGCGCGGGGAGTTCGAGTGGCTGGCCGAGCCGGCTGCCATCGAAGACGAAGACCCCTTCGCCGACGACGAGGGCACCCCCTGGCGCCTGCGTCACCTCGAAGGTGAGCGCCCCCCGGACGCCACGCCCTTGCGCAAGCCGCGGGCGTGGGCCATCGGCGGCCCGCTGGCGCTGCTCTTGTTGACCCTGCTCATCGGTCTTCGTCGAGTCTCGTGGCGCGTGTGGCTGCCTCCGGCGGTCGTCGTGGCCGCGGGTACCCTCGCCGTGGTCTCGCTTTCGCCCCAGGACCCCCAACTTCCGGGAGGGCTGCCGGGCGAGCTGCCGGCCGCGCTCGACGAGGCCCAAGGCGGCGACGACCCGATGCTCGAGCGGCTCAAGCCCAAGCCGATGCCGGGGCCGGACGAGCTTCCGACTCCGGCCGGCACCGACGCACCGCCCAAGGCGAGCCCTGGCAGCTCGAGCAAGTCGAGCAGCAAGAGCATCGTCGGGCCCCAGGGCCTGGGGACGATCACGGTCGACTCGGCCGATGAAGAGGAGCTCGGCGAAGACGCGGCGGGCTTCGGCTCGGCCGTGGGTATCGTGCGCGAGCTCGGTCCGGCTGGCGCGCCGCCCACCGAGCCCTTCGTCCCCGAACTCCCGACCGTTCGAGACACGCGCATCCAGCCGATCGATTTGGGGCTGGACCCGCGGCCACCTTCCGACGAAGAGCAGGGCTGGGAAGACCCGCTGGTCGAGCTCGGCTTGGGCGCGCCCCCGAGCGAGACCCCCAAGACCTTGCCCCCGCCACGGCCCTCGCATCAGCCGGCGGCCGGCGAGGATCCGGACGAAGGCGAAGACGGCGACGATGGCGGCTGGGAGGACCCGATCGAGGAGCTGGGGCTGGATCCGAGCCCGGATCCGGATCCCAACCCGGCGCCCGATCCGAGCCCATCGCCCAGCGCGGACCCTCCCGCGAAGAAGCTCAAAGGCATCCCCGACGCCATCTTGATCGGCAACGAGCTGGCCATGGAGCTCGCCGTTCGGGTCGGCAGCCGCGTGCAGCTCATCACCCCGATCGGGCGCATGACCCCGGCCGGCCGTGTGCCCGGCATGCTGGCCACCAAGGTCGGCGGCATCTTCAAGTCCGGGAACTACGAGTTCGACCGCAAGAACATCTACGCGCCCTTGCCGGTGGTGCAGCGCTTTTTGCGGACGGGTGATCGCGTCTCGGGCATCGAGATCAAGCTCGCCGACGTCGAGCAGCTCGAAAGCGGCAAGGCCGCCGTTTTGCAGGTCCTGGAGTCCAGCGGACGCTCGGCCGAGCTGCGGGCCGAGACCTGGCAAGAGCTCAACAAGAACCTCTTTTCGGCCATGTTGCTGGAGAAGATCGCCATGGGCGTGACCTTGCTGATGGTCGTGCTCGTGGCCTCCTTCGGCATCTTGGCCAGCAACTTGATGAGCGTGCTCGAGAAGGCCAAGGAGATCGCCATCCTCAAGGCCATGGGGGCCCCGGATGTCCAGATCCAGCGGGTCTTCGTCGCCGAGGGCTTATGTGTCGGCCTGGTGGGCGCCGCCTTGGGCCTTTTGGTCGGGCTCGCCTTATGTATGGGCCTGGACCGCTTCGGCTTTCCCTTCGACGAAAACGTCTACTACATCGAGCAATTGCCCGTGGTCGTGAACCCCCTCGAGGTCCTCATCGTCGGGGTCGCCGCGCTGGGAATCATCTGGGGATCGAGCTTGTACCCGGCCCGCGTCGCCTCACGGATGCGTCCGGTGGATGGCCTGCGCGAGAACGACCGCTGAGGCGGCGTGCTGCGCCCCTTCGTCGTGGGCGAAGATCGCGTCCGAGACGGGGCTGCGTGGCCGATTTCGGCCGTAAAGCGTCGTTGACAGGGTGGGGGGGTCCATCTAGTGTGGCCGCCACTTCCGACCCCGGTCGGCTTCTCACGCATGCGCGCCGAATCTCCGACGCCCGCCGAGCCCTTGGTGCAGGTGGAGCACCTGTACAAGGAGTTCCGCTTGGGGCAGCGCACGATTTCCGTCCTCCGCGGCGTGGATCTGACGCTGCGCCGGCAGGAGATGGTGGCGATCGTGGGGGCCTCGGGCGCCGGCAAGTCGACCTTCTTGCACTGCCTGGGCACCTTGGACTTGCCGACGCGCGGGGCGATTCGCTTCGAAGGCGAGGACATCACCCGCTTGCCCCCGGCCGAGCTGGCCCGTTTTCGAAATCAGAAGATCGGCTTCGTCTTCCAGTTTCACCACCTCCTGCCCGAGTTTTCGGCGCTGGAGAACGTGATGATGCCGGCGCTCATCTCCCGCGTGGCCACCAAGACGGCGCGTGAGCAGGCGACGGAGCTGCTCGAGGCGGTCGGTCTGGCCGAGCGCCTTCACCACCGCCCCGGCGAGCTCTCGGGCGGCGAACAGCAGCGCGTGGCCATCGCCCGCGCCCTGGTCATGCGGCCCAAGCTTCTGCTGGCCGACGAGCCGACCGGAAACCTCGACACCAAGACGAGCGGCGAGGTCCACGAGCTGCTCTTTCGACTCAACGAGGAGCGGGACCTGACCTTGCTCATCGTGACCCACAACCGCGAGTTCGCCGCCACGATGCCGCGTACCGTCCGCATGGCGGATGGTGCGGTGCTCGACGCCGGTGATGCGGGCTCGGACGACGACGAGACGGCGTGAGCGTGGTGGCACGAGCATCGAAGGCCGCGAGCTTCCGCGCGGCAGTGGCGAGCCTGCTCGGCTTGTTGCTCTTCGTCGGCCTCGTCTTGGGCCCGGCCGGGGCGAGCGCGGGCCGCTTGCCGGGCCTCGAGCGCAAGATCGCGGCGCAGTTCCAGCCGGCGCTGCCCTCGGAGCTCTACGGCCAGCCCATCTCGGAGATCCGCTTTCGCGGCAACCGCCGGGTGGAGTCCGAGGCCATGCTGCTCGAGCTCGACAGCTCGCCGGGCGAGCTGGTCACTCGCCAAAAGCTGGCCACCGATCTGCGCCGCTTGTGGGGCCTGGGCTTTTTCGAGGATCTGCGGGTCGACGGCGAGATGACCCCGGCCGGCGTGCGCTTGACCTACGTGGTCAAAGAGCGCCCGACCATCCGCAAGATCGTCGTCGAGGGCAACGACGAGGTCAAACTCGACGACATCAACGAGGTGCTCGACCTGACCCTCAACGAGGTGCTCGACCTCGGCAAGGTCAAAGGCAACATCGAGAAGGTCCGCGCGGTCTACACCGAGAAGGGCTTTTTCCTGGCCGAGGTCGACTACGCGATTCGTCCGGTCGAAGACGAGCCGGGCAAGGTCGACCTGGCCATCGTCATCACCGAGGCGGCCGAGGTCATCATTCGCTCGGTCACCTTCGTCGGCAACAAGGCCATCGACGACAAAGAGCTGTCGCGCAACATGGCCACGCGCGCCGGCAACTACCTCAGCTTGATCTCCAAGCGCGCGGGCGGCGTCTACAACCGCGACATCTTCGCGCAGGACTACCTGCTGCTGCGCCAGTACTACGCCGACCAGGGCTACTTCGACGCCGACTTCGGCGACGCCGAGCTGGCCTTGTCGGCCGACCGCCGCTTCGTGCACATCACCATCCCGGTCGACGAGGGGCCCCAGTACCGGATCGGCGAGATTCGGGCCCGCGAAGAGGTGGCCCAAGGCGAAGACCCGCTCTTCCCCGACGAGGTCCTGATGGAGTCCGTCGACCCGATCTTGAAGGTCGGCGACGTGGCCTCGGCCGGCAAGCTCAACGTCATCCGCGAGGAGATCGAGCGCCGCTACAAGGACAACGGCTACGCCTACGTCAACGTGATCCCGAACTTCCGGCAAGACCGGGAGAACCTCAAGCTCTACTACGTCTACCAGGTCCAAAAAGGGCCGCTGGTCTACATCGAGCGCATCAACATCCTCGGCAACGACCGCACGGCCGACAAGGTCATCCGCCGCGAGATTCCGCTGGCCGAAGGCGACTTGTACTCCGCCACCGGCAAAGAGGCGGCCGAGCTTCGCGTGCTGCGCTTGGGCTACTTCCAAGACGTCACCGTCTCCGAGTCGCGCGGCAGCGCCGACGACCAGATCGTCTTGAACATCGAGGTCGACGAGCGCCTCACGGGCACCTTCCAGATCGGCGCGGGCTTTTCGACCATCGAGAGCTTCGTGCTCCAAGCGCAGGTCGCCTACGACAACTTCTTGGGTAAGGGCACCACGGTGCAGCTGGTCGCGCAGATCTCGGGTCTGCGGCGTTTTTTCAACTTCAGCTACATCACCCGCTACTTCCTGGATTCGAAGTGGAACTTCGTCCTCAACGCCTTCAACACCTTCAACCGCTTCCCGGGCTTCGAGCGCGGTAGCACCGGCTTTTCGGTCAGCTGGGGTTATCCGATCCCGCGCCTGCGCAACCTGACGATCTTCGGCGGTTACAACCTCGAGTACGTGCAGGTGCGGCCCAACACCACGGGCTCGAGCGCGAGCATCTTCTCGCCGGGTGCCTTCACCTCGGTGGCCCCCTCGGCCCTGATCAACAACCTCTTCGCCAACGGCTTCACCTCGGCGTTGACCGCCCGCTTGCAGTACGACACGCGCGACAACGTGCTCTTCCCGACGGCGGGCATGTTCCACCAGCTCTCGGCCAAGTGGGCCGTGCCCTGGCTGGGCTCGGACAACATCTACAACCGCTACCTGCTGGACACGCGCTTTTACTTCCCGCTGATCAAGACGGACAAGACCTTCCGCGCCTGGATGGTCTACCGCGCGCGCGTGCAGGTCGGCTACATCCAAAGCTCGCAGCCCAACGGCGTGCCGATCTTCGAGCGCTTCTTCCCGGGTGGCATTTTCTCCGACGGAGGCTTGCGTGGCTATCGCCTGCGCACCCTCGGCCCGAAGATCACGGTGCAGCAGTCGCCGAACCCGAGCGACGTGCGCGTGGCCTATCCGATCGGCGGCAACTTGCTGACGGCCATGAACAACGAGATCGAGTTCATGATGGTGCCGCAGGCCAACATCAAGGGCCTGGTCTTCTTCGACATCGGCAACGCCTTCAACACCGAGGGCTTGTACTGCACCGATCCGAACCCCGACGAGCTGCCCAAGTCGGACCCCTGCGACACCTTCAGCGCCCGCAACTTGCGCTACAGCACCGGTTTCGGCTTCCGCTGGCAGTCGCCGATCGGCCCGCTTCGCTTCGAGTGGGGCTTCCCGCTGGACCGCCTCGACCAGACCGGCTTGCTGCCCTCGGAAGACCCCATGGTCTTCGAGTTCAACGTCGGCACCGGCTTTTAGT
>JAUIJR010000654.1 GCA_030431075.1 Polyangia bacterium
GATCTCGCAGCCGTTGTCCCAGTCGCCGTCGCAGTTCTCGTAGTCGCCGGTGCAGCTGCGCTCGCAGGCGGACTGGCTGCAGCTCGCCGCGAGGTTGTCGCCTCGGCAGTCGTTGCCGCAGCCACCACAGTGCTCGACGGTGTCGGTCAAGTTGGTCTCGCAGCCGTCGAGCTCGATGTCGCTGTTGCAGTCACCCCAGTCGGCTTGGCACTGCCAGCTACAGCCGCCGCCGCCCGTCGGTGTGCCGATCGCGTGGGGCGCCGTGCAGTCGCCGTCGCCGTCGCCGCCGATGCAGGTGCCCATGGCATCGCACAGTCCGTCGACACCGCAGTCGCTGCCGGCGATCTTCGCCTCGTACTCGCATTCACCGGCGACACAGCTGCCGGGACCCTCCCAGCAGTCACCGGGCGGGGTGTCGCAGGGCCCACACCCGTCTTCGCCCTCATCGTCGCCGTCTCCGGTGCCCGTGCTGTCTTCACTCGACTCCGCGCTCGAACCTTCGCTCGCCTCGGCCCCGGCGCTCGACTCCTCGCCCTCGGCGTCGCCCTCTTCGGCGGAGCCGCTGCCAAAGGTCACGCGCGAGGTGCCGTCGGCGTCGCCACCCTCTGCACAAGCCACGGCCAAGACCAGCCCCAACAGGGCGCACCTGGCGGCTGTGGGGGTGCGCAGCGTACTCATGGCCACGAGTCTAACAACTGATTGTGCGCGGGGGCCGTGGTCCCGAGATTTTCGGCGCCGGGGCCGGCGGCCCGGGCTGGAACTTCGGCCGCGCCGGCGAGATACTCCACGCGTGTTGGGTCTGATCAGTGGCAAGAAACTCGGTCCGGCGAGCCTCGCGCTGGCCGCACTCGGCGCTGTGGCCTGCGACACGCCCGAGGCTGCGACGCCGCGGCAGGTCGAAGCCCCGACGACGCTCCCCGAGTCGCCGGTATCGGTCTCGGGGGTCGAGGTGGCCAGCTCCGACGCGCGCCGGCGCGGACGCATCGTCGGGGGTGAGGCCTTGGCCCGCCCCGTGCGCTGGCCCAGCCCCGATCACGTCGACCGTGCACTCCTCGCTAGGCTCGAAGTCGAGACCCAGTCCGGACTCGCCGCGGCCCCGGCCCCCGTCTTGCTCCCGACGCGCAGCGACTGGGCCGAGCGCGGCCAGCTGCACACGGGCCCAAAGTGGTGGGCCTTCGAGTCGCACGCGAGCGACATGCACCTCAACATCAGCGCCAGCGCGCAAGCCCGCCTCTACGAGGGCGTGCGCGGAGCCGAGGGGCCCGAGCGGGTGCGCGGGCAGGCGGCCTTCGTCACGCGCAACGAAGGGATCTGGAGCATCAGTTGGCTCGAGCACGGGGTCGCCTACGCGATCGAACTCGAGTGCGAGGCCACGCAACCCGCCTGCGAGGATGAACGAGAGCTACGCGCCTTGGCCGAGTCACTGCGATTCGTCGGTGGCGCGGGCGCTTCGGCGTCCGAGACTCGAGGAGGGCCTCGATGATGCGTACACGAACGCTAAGCTTCACGACCCTCGGACTGGCGGCCTGCGCGGCCCTGCTCTTGGCCGGCGAGGTCGCGGCCCAAAATCCTTGGAGCTACCACGACCCCGGCGATCTGATCCCGGGCTCGGGCAGCGGTCGCGTCGACTGGGAGGTCTACGCGCCGGGCATGCGCTTTCCGATCGAGAACGGCCCCGCCTATCCGAACTCCCAAGTGTGGGGCAACGGCGGCGGCTCGGGGCCGGGCGGCTCGCAGTGCGACACCGTCAACTACGACTACCCCTGGCGCGACAACTACTGCGAGTCGCGCAGCTGGACGATGCCCCTTTGCCCGACGGGCCAAGGGCACCAAGGCCAGGACATCCGCCCGGCCACCTGCGAAAAGTCCGTGCACTGGACGGTCGCAGCCGAGGCCGGGACGGTCACCAACATCGGCAGCTACTCGGTCTACGTGACCACGCCCGGCGGCACGCGCCACGACTACCTGCACGGCGACAGCGTCAGCGTCTCGAGCGGGCAGTCGCTCACGCGAGGCCAGCGCATCAACCGGGTCTCCAACGAGTTCGGCGGGACGCCGACCACCTACCACCTGCACTACAACTTGCGTCAAGACGTCGCGGGCGTGGGCACGGTCTACGTGCCCCCCTACATGTCCTTGATCCAAAGCTACGAAGACCTGATGGGCTTCGGCAACGTGGCGCCGACGGGCGCGCTGCTCGAAAACGGCTGCGAGGCGATCCGCGGTTGGGCCTGGGACGAGGACACGCCGGCCGCCGCGATCAACGTGCGCGTGGCCTTCGACGGCGCGGTCGGGGATCCCTCGGCCACG
>JAUIJR010000655.1 GCA_030431075.1 Polyangia bacterium
GCTGCCACGCCCCGTCGGCGCGCAGCTTGGCCTCTTCGAAGGCGCCGGGCACGAAGCCGAAGAGTTCGCGCTCGACCAAGGCCGGGTCCAAGCTGTCGACCCGCAGGTGCACGAAGGGCGCCTCGGGACTGGACGCTCCGTGCAGATGGCGGGCCAAGGTCTCCTTGCCGGTCCCGATCTCGCCGAAGAGCGCGACGTTGACCCCCGAGCCGCGCACTTGCTCGAGGGTGTCGGCGACGCGCCGAAACTCGCGAGAGGCGGCGACGAACTCACCGGCGAGCTGCCGTTGCTCGAGGGCCTGGCGCAACTCGGCCGCTTCGCGGGTGAGCGCCCGGTGACGCTCGAGGCGCTCGAGCACCGCGAGCAAGGCGTGCAGATCGATGGGCTTGGTCAAGTAGTCCGAGGCCCCCTTGCGCATCGCATCGACGGCGTTCTCCACGGTGCCGTGCGCCGTGACGACCACGCTGCTGATGCCCGGCACGCGCTCGCGCAGCTTCTCGATCAGGCCGAGGCCATCGAGGCCCGGCATCGACAAGTCGGTGACGAGGATCTCGGGGACCCACTCGTCGACCACGCCGAGGGCCTTGAAGCCATCGGCCGCCGTGCGGACAGCGTAGCCCTCTTCACGCAGGAGCTCCGCGAGGGCAGAGCGGGCGGCGGGCTCGTCGTCGACGACGAGGACTCGGATGGCGTCAGCGGGCGCTTGCATCGGGCTCAGCATGGGGCCCGATGCGCGCAAAAACAGGGGGTCAGGCGCGCATTTATTGCGTCATATCCACCGTCCGCATATTTTGCGCACAGTCTTGGCGTCGACATCGCGGGCTTTGCGCGATTTGCCCCGGTACTCGACCGGAGCTTGGAGGTCCACCATCTCGGCCTCGAGCAGCGCCACCGGCAAGCCCAGCTCGGTCAGGGGTAGCTGCATCTCGACGCGCACCTCGTGCCCTGCCTCGCTGCTCGCGGCGGGCGTGAGCGAGACGCGGAGCTCGACGGGGATCCGACGCGTGCCGAGCTCGAGCTCGCCTTGCCCCCGCGCGTAGCCATCCTCGTCGGCCGCGCCGAAGTCTTTGGCACAGATCCGGGCGATCGAACCCGCGCCGGGGGTGAGCTCCTTGGCTCCGAGCGCCGCCACCTCTTCGAGCATGGACTGGGGCGCACCGCTCCAAGCCCCCGCGTCGACCTCGACGCAGCCGCAGCTGGGCTGCGCCCCACGGGCGAAGTAGCTCAACGCAAAGTGCTCGGCGCGCAGGCTGTAGCCCTCGGTGGGGCGCACGAGCAGGACCGTCGCCTCGCCTTGCGTCGCGTCGGCCAGGTAGAGGGTCTCGGGCGGATCTGCGGGTCGGTCGCAGGCGGCCATCGCAATCCATGCGAGCCCCACCCAAGCACGAGCGACGCGCGGCGACATCACTCTTTGTCCTCGGGGGGCACGACGACCACCGGCGCGACCGAGGCGGCCGCGAGGTCGGTCCCGGTCGAGCCGCTAAACCACCGTCCCAAGGCCCCCAAGCGCCGCGAGCCCAAGACGATGCAGGCCGCGTCTCGATCCGTGGCGATCTCATGCAACTCGGAGACGACATTGCCGTGTGCGATGACGGCTTCGTGGCCAAATACGCCGTGCGCACGGGTCCAGGCCTCGAGCTTGCGACGGCCTTCGATCTCGAGCTCACGAACGACCTTGGCCAAGACCTCCTTGTTCGCCACGCCGACGCCCCAGCCCTCGGGCATCGGCACCACGTGCACCAACAAGAGCTCTCGCTGGGCGCGGTGGGCCAGACCGTGGGCCCAACGATAGGCGGGCAGGCTGTCCTCCTTGCCGTCGATGGCGACGACGATCGGGCCGGCGCCGACCCCCCCGGCCGGGAGGTCCGGCGGCACCACCGCCAATGGCCCCGGCAGCGCCCGCAACAAGCGGCGGGCGACCGAACCCAGGCGCACCAAGCGATCCTGACCGCGTCGGGCCAGGCGACCGATCACGAGAAGATCCGCCTTGGACTGCTCGATCGCGTCGCTCAAAAAGAGCTCGGGGGCCTCGTCCAAGGCGATCTGGACCGAGTGCGCCTCGCCTTCGAGGCCGGCGCTGCTCATCGCCGCTTCGGCGCGCGCTTGGGCGAGGCCCTGCCAGTCGACATCGAGATCGGCCGGAACCAGCCCAAAGCCGGACCAGGGTTCGACGACGTGCGCGCCCGTGACCTGCGCGCCTTCGCTGACCAGGCCGGCCAACCAAGCGGCGAAGTTGAGAGGCCCGACGTTGCCTTCGACGAGGTCGAGGCCGACCCAGATCTTGCGTAAGGGATCGCTCATGAGATCGG
>JAUIJR010000656.1 GCA_030431075.1 Polyangia bacterium
GCCTCGCCCAAGGCGGTGTGGGCGGCCCCGGTCAAGGTGGCCAGATCCACGGTGAGCTCGGCCTCGAGCGACTCGGACCACGCGAGCAGATCCGCGAGCAACAAGCGCCCCTCGGCGTCGGTGTTCTCGATGTAGACCGTCGTGCCGTCAAAGGCCTCGAGGACCTCCCCGGGCAACAAGGCGTCGCGCCCGACCAAGTTCTCGGACAAGCCGCACATGGCGACGATGTGCACTTCGAGGCCGAGGCGTGCCGCCCCCAAGACCGCGCCGGCGACCGCGGCCGCGCCCGCCTTGTCGTAGTTCATCTCGTGGATGCCCTGCGACTTGAGGTCGTAGCCACCGGCGTCCATGGTGACGCCCTTGCCGATCCACACCACCGTCGGCAGCTCCTCGGCGCGCTCGGCGTTGTGCTCCAGGCACAACAAGCGCGGCGGGTTGCGAGAGCCGCGGGCGACGGCGGCGAACATGCCCATCCCCAGTTCGCAGATCTCCTCGCCGTCGTAGACCTCGACGTCGAGCTCGGTGCCCTCGGCCAAGGCCAAGACCCGCTCGACAAAACCCTCGGGGCTTCCGATGTTGGGCGGCAAGTCGCACAAGCGACGCGCATCGACGGTGGCCCCAGCGATGGCCCACGCCGCCTCCACCCGTGCCCGGGCTTGGGTCTGCACGCTGGCGTCGACCAGGATCTGCAGCTCGCGCAAGCTCGGCGCGGCGCTCTCCTTGAACTCCTCGTAGGCGTAGGCGCGCATGCGCACGCCCTCGGCGATGTCCGCGGCCAGTTCGAGGTCCTCGCCCACGTAGACCGCGAGCTTGCGGACGCCGGCCGTGACCGCGGCCCGCTCGATGCACGCGCCCAGACCCAAGCGAGCCCGGCGCGCCTCGGCCTGCATGAACTCGCCATCGGGCGAGCCACACACCCCGCCGGCCAGATCCTCGGGGGCGAAGCGCTCGCCCAAGCTCGCCAGCACGGCGCGCGGCGCCTTGGCCCCGCGCGTTTGCAGCCAGGTCATCGCGTCGGTGGTGGGGTTGGCCCACTTGGCCGCGTCCTCGGGCAGCAAGTGTGCGAGCGGGAGCTTGGGACGACGTCCACGCGGAACAAAAGGAAGCACCAAGACGTCGGCGGAGACTTTGGAGGGATCCTTGGCGCTGACGCGAAGCTTCACCGCCCCAGCTATAACATCCACGCGTCCGCTTGCTATAAGGCCTTTGGACGCGGGCCTGTGCACGCCCCGCCAACCCGAGACCGCATGAGCGAGACGAACGAAGCAGCCTTGGCCCCCGTCGTGATGAAGTTCGGCGGCAGCTCCGTCGCCGACCTCGACAAGATCCGTGAGGTCGCCACCCGCGTCGCCGCGCGAGCCGAGCGACAGCCGGTGGTGGTGGTCGTCTCGGCCATGGGCAAGACCACCGACGGCCTCGTCGCCCAAGCGCGCGCCTTGCAGTCCAGCCCCAACGCGCGCGAGATGGACATGCTCTTGACCACGGGAGAGCGCACCTCGATGGCCCTGCTCGCCTTGGCCCTGCGGGCGGCGGGGCGACCGGCGGTGAGTTTGACCGGCTCGCAGTGCGGCATCATCACCACGCACCGTCACGGTCGCGCGCGCATCGTCGAAGTCCGCCCCTTTCGGATCCTCGACGAGCTCGACGCGGGCCAGGTGGTGATCGTCGGCGGCTTCCAGGGCGTCAGCTACAAGCGCGAGGTGACCACCTTGGGCCGTGGCGGCAGCGACACCACCGCCGTCGCCTTGGCCGCCGCCTTGGGGGCCGACTGTGAGATCTACAGCGACGTCGACGGCATCTACTCGACGGACCCGCGCGTGGTGCCCGAAGCCGCTCGCATCGAGAGCCTCACCTTCGAAGAGATGCGCGCCCTGAGCCGCGCGGGCGCCAAGGTCTTGCACGCCCAGGCCGTGCAGCTGGCCGAAGACGCCGACATCTCTTTGTTCGCGCGCGCGACCGACGGACGAAGCGGCGAGACCGTGGTCCGCAAGCAACGCGCGCCCTCGAGCGGCGTGCGAGCGATCGCCACCGACGCGCGCGTGCTCGGCGTCCAGCTGCAAAGCCCAGATCCCCAGCGCTGCGTCAGCACCCTGAGCGAGCTGGGCTTTGGTGCCTTTCACAGCCGCGGACAAGGCCTCTTCGCCGAGGTCTCCTTGACCTCCCGCGACGATCACGAAGAGCTTCGCGCCGGGGTCGAGGCCCTCGCCGACGACGAGACGCGCATCGAGCTCGTCGAGTTCGCGACCGTGGCCTGCGTCGGCACCGGCATCGAGGCGCGACCCGAGGTCTTGCAAGAAGCCTTGGCCGCC
>JAUIJR010000657.1 GCA_030431075.1 Polyangia bacterium
ACCCGCCTGAGCTGGCTGCAGCCGCGCTTGTCGCGTCGCGCCGGCACGCGCATGTGGCTCAACGGCTGGGTCTTCGAGCGCGAAGGCCCGGTCTCGGTCCACGCCCACCCTCACCTCTTGGCGGCCTGGCTCGACTGGGCCCGCGGCAGCGCCCAGACGCGGCGCCGCATCGAGATCGCATGAACGACGCGGCATCGACGGCGACGCAGGAGTTCGACGCCGGGCACACGCCCGAGTTCGAGACCCTGGCCGACCTGGTCGCGGCCGGGGTGCGCGTGATCGTCTTGACCACGCCGGACGAAGCGCGGGCCGACGACCTGCTCGAGGCCCTGGCCCAAAGCTTCGGCCTGAGCTTGCGCCGGCCGGTCGCCGCCGGTGGACCGGGCGACACCCCGAGCGCCGCGCTGCTCGCCCGCTTGCGCGCCACCCCCGAAGACGACGCCGAGTTGTGGGTGGTGCACGAGGCCCTTCGCTTCGCCGACCCGAGCACCCGCGCCGCCTTGCAACGCCGCTTGCGCGAGCAGGCCCTGCGCCGCCGCGGACCGGTGCTGGTGCTGGTCGAGGTCGAAGGCGAGGCACCCGCCCCCGAGATCCCCCGCGTGCACCTGGCCCCGCCGACGGTCGAGGCCCTGGGCCTCGCGACCCGCGCATGGCTGAAGCGTGCGCGCACGCAGCTCGCCGAAGAATCCGTCGACGCGCGCGAAGCCCTCGACGAGAGCCTTCCCCGACTCGCCCGCGAGGCCCTGGGCCTCGAGCGCTTCGAGCTGCTTCGCGCCTTGCGACGCGCGGCGGCCCGCAGTCATGCCCCCGGCCCGGAGGGCGGCCCCACCCCGATGCCCGACGCGGCCGCCTTGCACGCCAGCATCCGCGAAGAGAAGTCGGCCCGCGTGGCCCACGATGGGGTGCTCGAGCGCGTGGACGCCTGGCCTTTGCGCGAGCTCGGCGGGCTCGAGCGCTTCAAGTCCTGGCTGCACCGCCGTGCGCTCGCCTTGGACCCCCGCGCCCGGGCGGCGGCCATCCCCGTCCCCCGCGGCGTGATGTTGGTGGGCGTGCAAGGCTGCGGCAAGTCGCTGGCCGCCCGCGCCTGCGCCGACGTCCTCGAGCTGCCCTTGTTTCGCCTGGACCCGGGCCGCTTGTTCGAAGGCATCGTCGGCGGCTCCGAGGCCCGACTCGCCCGCACCCTGGAGACGGTCGACCGCATGGCGCCCTTGGTCTTGTGGCTCGACGAGGTCGACAAAGGCCTGGCCGGCTCCGAAGGCAGCAGCGCCGACGGCGGGACGACCGCGCGGGTGGTCGGAGCCCTGCTCACCTGGCTACAAGAGCGCTCGCGGCCCGTCTTCGTGGTGGCGACGGCCAACGATCCGACCCGACTGCCGGCCGAGCTCTTGCGCCGCGGCCGACTCGACGAGCTCTTCTTCGTCGACTTGCCCGACGCGGACACCCGCGCGCGCATCTTGGAGATTCACCTCGAGCTTCGACCCAAGCGCGCCTTGGGCCAAGCGCCGGCCTACGCCGCGAGCCTCGACGACTTTCGCGACCTGGCCCGCGAAGCCGAGGGCTTTTCGGGCGCCGAGCTCGAGGCTGCCTTGGTCGAGGCGCGACTCGAGGCCTTCGCCCGCGGCGAGGCCCTGAGCCCCGCCGACCTGCGCCGCGCCCTCGAGGTCACCGTGCCCCTGAGCCGCGCGCGCAAAGAGAAGGTCGAGTCCCTGCGCCGCTGGGCGCGGGACCGGGCGCGACCGGCCTGAGACAGCCGGACGCGCTGCGAACTGAACCTAGTGGTGGTGCCCGCCGGGCCCGTGCGGGTGCCCGTGCTCGAGCTCTTCGGCGCGGGCGTCGCGGATGCCGACGATCTCGACGGCGAAGTGCAGGGCCACGCCGGCCAGCGGGTGGTTGGCGTCGACCATGACTTGGTCGGCTTCGAGGCCCACCACCCACAGGGGCATGAGCTGGCCGTCTTCGGTCTCGACCGCGAAGGACATGCCGGGGACGATGTCCGCATCGGCGGGGAAGCTGGTGCGCGGGATGCCCTGGGGCCCCGGGCCTTGGCGCTCGCCGTAGCCTTCGGCCGGCGGGACCACGACGTCGAGCTTGTCTCCCACCGACTTGCCCACGAGTGCGTTTTCGAGGCCGGGGACGATGTTGTCCGCGCCGTGCAGGTAGGCCAAAGGCTCGCCCTCGGAGGCGTCGAGGACCTCTCCTTGAGGGTTCGTCAGGGTGTACTCGATCTCAATCACGCGGCCGTCGGCCACTTCGCTCGAAGACATTTGGCGCGACTACCACGGGCCCCCAGCTGCGGCCAGGGCCCGCA
>JAUIJR010000658.1 GCA_030431075.1 Polyangia bacterium
CGACACCGACACGGGCGGCGGCAGTGGGGCGGGCCTGGATCTGGCCAACAGCAGCGGCATCGTCGCCAACTTCCAGGTCACGGGCTCGACGATTCGCGGCGGCAACCCGGCCGTCGCCGGTGGGCCCGGCGGCGATGCACTTCATGTCGAAGCCACGGGGACGGCCCAGATGACGATGCGCGTCAGCAGCTCGACCGTACAAAACGGCTCGGGGTCCTCGATCGGGACGGGGGAGGGAGCGTTCTTGCGGGCCGCGGACTCCGCGACCCTCGGTGTGGATTTCGGCGACTCGGTCCCCGCGGACACGCTGATCACCGGGAACGGTGGCTACGGCCTTCTTGCGCGGCAAGAGGGGGCGGGCTTGCTCGGCGTCGGACTCGAAAGCGTGGACGTGACCAACAGCGGCGGAGGCGTCGGTGTCGCCTTCGAGGCCGCGAGCGGCACCTCCGGTGATCTGCGGGCCTCGTTGGAGGACACGACGATCTCGGGGGTCAGCGATCCGATCGGGGGGACGCCGGTGATGCTCGATTTTCGGGCGCGGGGTTCCGGTGCGCACCGCCTCTTGGTCGAGGGCGTGACCCTTGTCGGGGGGGCGACCCTCTCGGACAGCGGCATGTTGGTCGACATCGGTGACACGGCCCGGCTCGATGCGACCGTGGTCAACAGCACCCTCGACCTCAGCACTGCGATCATCGGGGAAGTTGGGTTCAGCTACCGCGCGCGCGACCTTTCCGGCATGTGCGTCGACCACCAAAACAACGCCGCGACGGCTGGAATCGGCGGGTTCAACAGCTTCTCGCACCGAATCGATGCCTCCTTCGAGGTCGGCTTTCCGGAGGGCGAGATGCGCTTGGTCGATGCCTCGATGCCGCTGGGCCCCGATGCGAACCAGGTACTCATCGACAACGGCAACACCGAGACGCCCGCGAACGGGGCCATCGCTGCCTCCGGCGTGACGGAGTTCATCGCCGGGCCGTGCCTCTTGCCCAGCGATCCCTGAGCGGCTCAGTACTGTTCGTGCAAGAAGCGGATCACGTCGGTCGAGGTCAATAGACCCGCGAGCTTCTCGCCATCGACGACGGGGAGGGCGTGGATGTCTCCGCGCGAGAGCGCTTCGACCGCGTGCTTGATCGTGTCCTCGACCGAGAGGGTGACCAAGTCCTCGCTCATCGCCTCACGGATCGAAGAGAAGTCGAGCCCCTGCTTGAGTGTGTGCTCGTCTTGCGCGTAGATGTTTCCGTACGAAAAGCGCATCAGGTCGGTGGCGCTGAGCATGCCGACCAGGCGCTCACCTTCGACCACGGGCACGTGGTGCACCTGTTTTTCGTTCATCAGGTCGTAGACCTCCGACAGCTTTTGCGCGGGGTGCACGGTGTGGAGTTCCGTGCGCATGAGGTGGCGGATCGACTCGCGCTGTTTCATCGATGAGCAGCATGGGTCCGCGACTGCGGACACCAAGGCGCAGTATCTGCGTCTACGGCCGGGCGCCGCTCCTCGAACAAAGCGCCTCAGGGGGCGCGCAACGTCTCGATGCGAACGACGCGCTCTTGGCCGCCGGCGTGCAACTGCAGGTGGGTCGGCCGGCCGGTGGTCGGGAGCTCGACGAAGATCTGTTGGCCGCTGCCGTGCTCGGTCTCGACGACGCGGGCGGGGGCTTGGCCGAGGCTGTGGTCGCCGTCGAAGAAGGTGACGGTGTCGCCGGCCTGGGCGCGGCTGGCATCGACCCAGCCGCGGGTCGTCCAGCTGTCGACCTCGCCCGCCTCGTCGACGTGCATCACGAGCACTTCGGTCTCGCGCGGGGGCTCGACCTTGCCCCACGAACTCAGGGTCTCGATGCGGGTGTAGGTCGCCTCCCACTGCCAGTCCGAGACCCACGAGGGCCCGCAGTAGCTCATGTAGTCGTAGCCGAGGTCCGGGTGGTGCAAGAAGTAGTTGCCGGGGCGCATGTCGAAGCCCCAGCTACCCAGCTCGCCATTGTCGTGCGGATAGCTCTGGTCCGTGCCGGCTGCGCCCGCGCCTTCGCACTCGACGTGGCGGCGGCCCTGGGCGTGGCCGAGCTCGTGCACGAAGGTGCTCGTCGACTGCAAGCCCGAGCCCACGCGCGAAAGGGAGTCGCTCGAGTCCATGCCGTCGCCGGGCAGGCGCGCTTGGCCGACGATGCAGCCCGCGCCGCCGCCCGAGATGCAGATGCCACAGTTGTTGATGAGGGCGTAGTAGTAGACCTCGGGGCCCGCGCCCTCGCTGGACTTGAGCTGGCTCATCGCGTTGAGGATGGCGCTGAGATCGTTGCCCGAGCTGATCGA
>JAUIJR010000126.1 GCA_030431075.1 Polyangia bacterium
CCAAGGCGCTGCGCCGCGCCGGCGAGACGATGACCTGCTGCAAAAAGCCGCTCTTGCGGTCCTCGATCACGCTCATCGTGGCGAAGACCGCCGTAAAGAGCACGACCATGGCCAAGATGCCGGGGAAAAAATAGCTGAGGTAGTCGATGCCCTCGAGGCCCTCGATCCGAAAGACCGAGCGCATGCCCGAGCCGATCACGAACCAAAAGAGCAAGGGTTGCAGCACCACCCCCGCCCAGCGACTGCGCTGGCGGATCAAGTGCAGCATGTCGCGCTTCCACAAGGCGACGAAGGTCCCCCACTGTGCGCGCCAGATCCGTCCGGCCGTGGCCTGCGACCCGGCCTGGTTCTCGGCCACGCTCGGAAAGGCCGCGCTTGGACTCGCCCCGCTCATGCGGCCCGGCCTCCTCGCCCGCGACGACTGCCACTGCCGGAGGCCTCGGCCTCCGGCTCGGCGTCGAGCTCGCTGCCCGCGAGCTCGAAGAAGACGTCGGCCAGCCCCGGGCGACGCACCTGAACGCGCGCGAAGATGCCGCGTCCGAGGGTCTCGACGATACGTACGAGCTCCCCGGGCCCATCGTCGACCGAGACGACCAGCCGGCCCTCGCCGCCGAAGGGCTGCGCCTCGAGCCCCAGTTCGCTGCCCAAACGCGCGCGAATCTCTTCGCCCCGATCGAGCTCCCGTAGCTCGAGTTCGATGCGGTCGCCGCCAAAGCGCGAGATGAGCTCTTCGGGGGTACCGCGGGCGATCACGCGGCCCCGGGCGAGCACGACCAGTCGATCGCAGCGCTCGGCCTCGTCGGCGCGGTGGGTGGCCACGACGACGCTGAGTCGACGGGCCTGCCGCTCGCGCTCGATCGAGGCCCACAGCTTGCGAAAAGAGCGCTCGTCGAGGCCCGAGCTCGGCTCGTCCATCAGCAACAAGCTCGGATCGTGCGCGAGCGCCCGCAGCAGGTCGACGCGACGGCGCATGCCGCCCGAAAACTCGGCCAGGGGCGAGTCGGCGCGATCGAGCAGCCCTTCGGCCGCGAGCAAGGCCTCGACCTTGGCCGGAATCTCGGCGCGAGCCAGGCCGCGCATGCGCAAGGCGAGCTTCAAGTTCTCGCGCGCCGTCAGCAGGTCGTCGACGCTGGGCCGCTGAAAGACCACGCCGAGCCCCGCCCGGTAGTCGAGGTCCTCGGGCGTGGTCTCACGGCCCTCGAAGGCGAGGCTCCCGCGGTCGATGGTGGTCAAGCCGGCCAAGGCACAAAGGGCCGTCGACTTTCCCGAGCCGTTGGGTCCCAACAAGCCGACGATCTCACCGGGTCGCAGGCGCAAGTCGAGATCGAAGACCCCTCGACTCTCGCCGTAGTCGCGGGTGAGCCCCCGCGCGTGTAGGCGCAGCTTGGCGCCCGTCGTCGTTGCTGCCGTCGTCATCGTGCTCATCGCTCGCGCCGCTTGCCCACTCACTTAAAGAAGATCGTGTCGGCGACCAAAGCCAAGGTCAGAACCGGCAGATAGATCAGTGACGCAAAGAAGAACCCGCGGGCCCAGCGACGCTCGGTCTGCTTGCGCAAGCCCGTGAGCGCCCAGACCAAAAAGCCGACCCCCAAGAGCGCCGCGACCACCAAGTAGAGGTTCCCCGTCACGCCCAGGGGCGTGAGCAGCACGCTGATCACGAGCAGCGCTTGGGTCCAGGCGATGGCCTGCAGCTTGGCCACCCGGTCCCCGTGCACGAGGGGCACGACCTTGATGCCGGCGCGCGCGTAGTCCTCTTTTTGGAACAGCGCGATGGCCAAAAAGTGCGGGATCTGCCAGGCGAAGAGGATGCCGAAGAGCACCAGGCCCGGCAGATCGATGCGATCGGTCACCGCCGTCCAGCCCAGAAGCGGCGGCACCGCCCCCGGGATCGCGCCGATGACCAAGGCCGAGGGCGTGAGGTACTTGAGCGGCGTGTAGATCAGCACGTAGCTGCCGATCGCAAAGGCACCCAGCGCGACCGTCGTCCAGTTGGTGCCGAGCATCAGCACGACCAGGCCGATGGCGCCCGTGACCCCCGCGAAGGTGATGGCCTTGCGCGGCGCGAGCCGCCCGGAGGCCACCGGCCGCAGACGCGTGCGCATCATCTGCTGGTCGGTCTCGCGCTCCCACACCATGTTGAAGGCGTTGGCCGAGGCGACGCACAAGGCCGCCCCGACGATGGCCGAGACCCAGACCCACAGGTCGAAGCCCCCGGGCGCGAGCCACAGCCCGCCGGCGGCCGTGATCAGGCACATGCGCACGATCCCCGGCTTCGAGAGCTCGAGGTAGTCGCGCCAGCCCTGTGGCGCGGCGGGGAGGGCCTCGTCGGCGGTGGCCGCGTCGGCGCTCACATCTGCACCGCCTCTTGGTCGGTGCGACAAAAACTCTCGAGCGCGCGGTAGGCCTCGGCGCAGGCGCACTCCTTTTTATTGATGCAGCGCATGCCCCGCTCGTCGCAGGTCCGGTACACCCACTTCCCCTTGTCGGGCATCTTGGCGTAGTCGACGCAGGCCTCGCTGCGATCGCGGGCCTTGAGGCAGTGGTACATCTCGAGCTTGACCGCGTGGTTGCACACGGCCTGGTTGGTGTCGTTGTCCTCGCAGCCGGCGTGCCAGTCGATGGCGGCGTCGATGCAGCCCTCGGCGTCGAGGCGCTTGCCGGCCTCGTCCATCATCTCGCGCCCCTCGGCCACGTAGGCCTCGGACATGGCGTAGCGCCGGTACGAAAGCACGCCAAAGACGATCGAGAGTACAGCCGCGCCGCCGAGCACCCAGCTCAGCTTGGGGCCCGACTGATCTACCGCCGCAGGCGACACCGGGGTCGACACGCGCGGAAGCTAGCTTTCACCCCCCGGTGCGTCAATGACGGGTCCGGCGCCGGGGCGGCACACCCGCTTCACGTGAGCTGCCCGACGTCCACGACCGCCCTCGATGCGCGCGAGCCCGCACCACGCTAGCGTGTGATTCACGGGCGTTGACAGAAGTAGGCGACGGACCGCCCGGCTCTCGCAAGGCGCGAAAAGGGAGTTGGGTGGGCCCAACGACCGATGAGCAACGCCGCGAGAGCCGGGTGCTCCGAGCCTAGGCTTTCAAGGCCCGTGAATCGCACGCTAGGCTGCGACGGTGCTCGGCCACTTTTGGACCATCGCCCCGCACTTGCTGCGCGGGCGCGAGCGCGGAGCCCAGCTCGGCTACCCGATCGCCTTCGAAGGTCCGGACCTGGGACGCGGCCCGACCCCGTTGGGCGGCTTTTTCGCCGACACCCCCACCAGCGAGACCCTGGTGATCTTGCTGCACGGCCTCGGCGGCTCTCCCGACTCCGGCTACATCCGCGCGGTCGCCCGCGAGCTGCACGCGCAGGACCTCGCCGTGCTGCGCTTGGGCCTGCGCGGCGCCGAGGGCGATGCGACGGACCTCTACCACGCCGCCCTCACCGAGGACCTCGATGCGGTCCTCACTCGACCGGCGCTCGCTCGCTTCACGCACATCGCCGTCGTCGGCTTCTCGTTGGGTGGGCACATCGCCTTGCGCTGGGCGATGCGCCCCGGCGACCCGCGCGTGGTGGGTGTGGCCGCGATCTGTCCCCCCCTGGACCTCGCGGCGGTGCAAGCCCACCTCGATGCCCCGGCCCGATCCCTTTATCGCCACCACATCTTGCGCGGCCTCAAGGCGATGTTCGCGCGCGTGCACGCCCTGCGTCCCTTCGACATCGAAGCGCGTCGCGTTCGCGCCATCTCCAGTTTGCGCGAGTGGGACGCCCAGGTCGTCGTTCCCCGCTACGGCTTCGGCAGCGTCAACGACTACTACGCCTTGGCCAGCGCGGGCCCGCGCCTCGATCGACTGCAGATCCCCACCTTGCTCGTCGAAGCGACCCGCGATCCGATGATCCCGACCCAGAGCACGGCCCCCCACCTCGTGCGGCGCAGCCCCATGCTCACCGTGCGCCGCACTCGCGCCGGCGGACACGTCGGCTTCCCGCCCTGGCTCGATCTCGGCGCCGGCGGCAAGCCCGGCCTCGAAGCACAGCTCGCCGCGTGGGTACGTGGACGGGTTCGAGCGGCCAGCTGAGGCCCTCTCAACGCCGCCGCAGAGCCAAGCCCGCGGGCACCAGACTCAACCCCACGATCCCCATCGCGGACCACAGTCGCCAGTCGAGGGGAAAGATGCGCCAGACGGGCGCCGCGACGGTCGCCTGCGCTTCGGTCGCCGCGTCTTCGGTCGTCGCGGGAGTGGCCGCAATCGCGTGAACCTGTGGCGCGCTCGCGTCGCTCAGCGCCACGGCCTCGCCTTGCGCTCGCCCGCGTGCATCCATGGTCTGCACGCGATCGGGGGCGCCGTCGCCGTCATCATCGACGAGCTCCTTGCTGACCCTCGCATCCTCGCCAAAGCGAACCCAGGCGTCGAAGCGGCCGTCGCCGTCGTTGTCGAACTCGGCCGCGAGCAGCTGCCCGTCGCGCAGGTAGACCCGCTGCTCGGGCTTTTGATCCCCGTCGTGGTCCTTGTCGCGGACGGCGTCGTAGACGATGCGCTCTCCCCCGAGCTCGAGCTCTCCGCGCGGAGGTGAGGCCGCGACGGGCGTCGAGGCAAAGGCCAGCAGCACCAGCGCCACGCCGGCCGCCCGACGCTCACTCACCCGTCTGCTCCATGATGAAGCGCATCAGCTGGGCGCGGCAGTCTTCTTCGAGCATCACGCGGACGCGATCTTTTTCGCGGGCCAGCATCGCCGGCACCTCGGTGTGGAGGCGGTCGAGCTCCGCATCGATGCGCGCGATGACCTGCCGCAGGGCCGTCGAGATCTGAACGGCGTCGACAATCGCCTGCTCCGTCGAGAGCTTCGCTGCGTTGTGATCCGCGAGCAGGCGCAGCTCTTCGCGGCTCAGGTCGGCGCTCGGCAAGACGACCTTGTTGACCGCACCGCCAAAATTGTTCATCGCGTCGAAGGCCGACTGGAACTGGTCCGCCCCCGTGCGCCCCATGGCATCGCCGATGTCCAAGGCCGTTTGGATCGCCGTCTCGAGTCCGTGGCGGGCCAGCTTTTGCTGATCGGAGGCATAGGCGTCTTGCGGCGCGAGGGACTTCGCCAGGGCGTGAAAGTTCTTGAGCTTCTCGACGGTCCCGACCTGTCCGTCGAGGAGCTTTTGAAAGTTGTGCCCCCAACCCGTTCCGTGGCCGAGGATCGAGCCCCCCAGCTTGGGCGAGAGGGTCTTCGAGGCGAAGCGTCCAAACTCGCGGGTTCCGCCGGCCGACTTCACCGTCGCGTAGGTCACGTAGGCCAGGCGAAAGAAGGACTTGATCAGGTTCTGCTTCAGGTTCTTGGCCACCGCGTCGCGGTACTCGTGCAGGCCCTCGAGGTAGAACTCGTTGACCTCGAGATCGAAACGCAGCTGCTCGCGCGCCGTCTCGAGCTCGCGGATCTGCTGCCCGAGCTCCACGAGTTGCTTGGCCGCGAATGAGCGCTCGTTCACCGGGATGCGCTCGTCGATGTCCGAGTAGCGAATCCACTCGCGTTCGAAGCGATCGGGGTCCAAGTTGCACGCCGCGTCGAACGGGCCGTCGGCTTCGAAGCTCGGCGCCGGCTCGGCGGTCGGCTCGGGCTCGGGTGGCGGAGTCGGCGTCTTCGGCTCGGGATCCGGCGCGGGGTCTGGCGCGGGTTTCGGTTTCGGCTTCGGCTTCGGCTTCGGGGTTCCGCTCGTCCCGGGGGTGTCGACGGTCGGCAGTGGGCCGAGCCCACCGCTTTGTGGAGTCGGACTCGGAGCCGGCTTGGGCTTCGGCTCGACGGGAGCCGCCGGGAACACCGGTGCTTTTTTCACGGGCTCGCAGCGCGTGCGGCTGGTGGCCTTCCAGTCCTCGGGGCAGCTGTAGCAGGCCCACTGGTCCACGCCGGGTGCGAACTTCTCGAAGTAGCCACGGTCGGCGCGACACTCGGCGGCAAGCTCTCGGTAGTAGTCGTCGCAGATCTCTTTGGGCGGGGGCCGCGAGCCATGTCGGCAGTTGTCGACCCCCCCGTTGGACCACTGGGGTTTGGGGTCCTGCGCCTGGGCACGGGTCGGCGCGGCCCACAACATGGCGGAGGTCAGCCAAACCAGGATCGTCCGACGCATCATGGCGTCCCCGCCTCGGGCCAAGCTTGCGGCTCGGGCAGGGCCGCGACGGCTTCGGATGAGCTCGTCGCGGGGGCCTCCCCCTCGTAGAGTTTGAGGCTGTCCTCGATCCACCCGGTGGCGAAGAGCAAGCCTGCGCTGCCGACAAAGCCCACCAACAAGGCGGCGGCGAAGCGGCCCCACCGGCGCCGCCCCTCGAGCTGCGCCGCGGCCGGCGGTGGGGGCAGTGGCGTGGACGCCGGCTCCGGTGTCGGCTCGGGTGGCGGCGCGGGCGTCATCACCGGCGTCGGTGTCGAAGCTGCCGCCGGGCTCGCCGGTACGGGCGGGGACCAAGCCGGCGCCGTCTCGCCACCTTCGAGGTAGAGGGTCCGCGCCACCCGGGGGTCGGACGAGACCTCCACGCTCAGGTTCATGTTCCCGAGCCGAAAGGCCTGGCCCGAGGGGATCTGGATCTGCGTGACGCGCTGTCCCTCGACCCAACTCCCGTTCGCGCTTCCCAGGTCGCGCAGGTGCACGCTTTGGGCCGAGGCCCACACCTGGGCGTGGCGACGCGACAATGAGGGGTCGTCGAAGTTGAGGTCACACGTGGGATCGCGCCCGATGACCAATCCCGCTTCGGGGAGCTCGCACTGCCAGGTCACGATGCCCGACGCATCGTGCACGCGCAGGGTCCCCGCCATGTCCAGATGCTATCACTCGGCTTCGGCCGGTCGGCCGCGCCGCGCCCTGACTCCTCTAGTTGCCTTCGTCGCCCATGATGCGGGCCAGCGCACGACGGGCGTAGGGGCTGAGATCGACGAACTCGACGCCATAGCCCGGCCGATGCGGGTCGGCACTTTCCCAGACGACCACCGCCTCGACTTGAAAACCCCGCCCTTGGTAGGGGCGCACCTTGAGCAACATCCGTGTGCACCCGTCGGCGATCGGTGGCCGACGCACGAAACAACCGTGCGAGGACCAACTCTCCGCGTAGGCGACGACGCCCTTCGGACCATCGCTGATGGACACGGGCAGGCGAAGCTCTCGCCGTCGTTCCCGTCGCTGGGTCGGGGCGCGAAGACCCGCGAGAACGTCGAGCAAGTAGCGCAGACGATCGGCGTGGCTCGCCACGACCTCGGCGTCGACCTCGTCGCTGCGCTCGAGGGATCGACCGCCGCCGGCGATCGCCGCCAGCTCGACGGCATCGACCCCGGCGCCGAGCCCGACCTCGACGACCATCGAGCGACCCGCGATCAATTGCTCGGAGCCGAAGGGAACGCGCAGTCGTCCCGCAATACGACCGGTGGGATCCAAGGTGCAGCGTTCCGAGAGCCACAAGCCGCCGTCGAGCCGCAACAGCGCGCGGGCGGGCGTGCTCTCGAGCAACAGTCGGCGTGGCCACGCCAAGGGGTGGGGTGCGTCCGCACCGCGTGCCCGGCGAAGGCGCTGCTCTTCGATGAGGATGGCCGCGTGTCGCGCCGCGGCCCCACGCAGCCGAAGCTCCCACGCAGCCGCGCCGTCGACGACGATCAGTTCAGCCGTGGCGGACCAGCCCGGCAGTTCCGCGATCGTCAGTGCAATCATTCGCACGCGGGGCGTCTCGGCCCGCGGGGGTACTCGCAAGCTCAAGGTCCCAAAACTCGGCGCACTCGCGTCCACGGCGTCCGCGATCTCGTCGACGCACATTTCCCACGGGTGGGGTGGGTTCGAGGTGGTCCCGTCTTTCACTTTCGATTCGCTGCGCCCACATCCACGCACGAAGGGGCATCGGCCTCTAGACAACGC
The DNA here is from genome assembly GCA_030431075.1 of Polyangia bacterium. Taxonomy (GTDB): domain Bacteria; phylum Myxococcota_A; class Polyangia; order Nannocystales; family Nannocystaceae; genus JAUIJR01. Next base: position 7,865 of record JAUIJR010000126.1, read on the forward strand.
ACTGACTACTGTTCACTTCGAGTGAAGTGAGTTCGTCATTCATTACGGTGACAAGGTCGCGCGCAAGGGCGCCCCTTGTCGAGGCTTCGCCGACTTTCGAAGCGCGGCTTAGCGATGCACCTGGGAGCACGCATTTGCGCGGCTGCGCTCAGATATGTGAAACCCGGGCATTCGCGATTACAAAAGTCCCAGACATTTCGCCCTCTGGCCGCGCACCGACTTCGATGAGCCCCATCGCGTCGACGAGAGTCGGCCCAGCGCCGCGGAGATCACCCACGCGATGGATTGGGCCGCGCGGTGAATGCTCCCTACGGAGGCGACGCGCTCACACCAGCTCGCGTCGCAGCACTCGAAGGCTGCGACCGAGCTCGCGGCTCAAGCCCGGCTCTCCGTGGATCGAGAGCAAGCCGTCGCTGGCGATCTGAACCTCGGCCGAGGCTTCACCGCGCCATCGAGCGGGGTCCTCGTAGCGTCGACTCCGATGATGCAGACGCTGGTTCGTCGAGCCGATATAGCGCCGAGGATGAGGCGCCCGCGAAGACGCGCGCCGAGGATCGTAAGGGCCGTCGACCAGGGCGTCGATGAGGGCCCATAGCTCCGCGAAGCCCTCGCGCTCGAGGGCCTCTTCGAGCCGGTACCCGCTAAACACGATGACCCCGAGACCGCGGGACGAGACCTCGCGTGCGAGCTCGGTGACTCCCTCGATCTGTTCGAGGGGCTCTCCTCCCAAGATGGTGATGCCCTCGATGGCATGCGCTTCGCGGGCGGCATCGATGCGCTCGAGCAGCCGCTCGAGCTCCACCGTCTGCCCGGCCCCCGGGTCGAAGAACTCCGGATTGCAGCAGCCTGGGCAACGCAAAGAGCACCCGGCGACCCACAGCGCGTAGCGGCGAAAAGGTCCCTCGGCCCGCGTGCACGCGACTTCGGCGGTGAGGCGCAGTCGACCCACCGCCGGAGTCTACCTCAGGGTTCTGCTCAGGGGCCCGCGTCGCACACCGTGAGCTCGAGGCGAGTGTTCTCCTCGAACTCGTCGACGCTGTACAACTCGAAGGTCCAACGCGGCGCGTTCGAACGTACGAGCAGGCCGTTACCGACCGCATCGATCACGTTGACCGCCCAGCTCGTGGCCGTGGCCACCGGGATCTCGACGCGCACCTCATGGTCCCCGACGAAGCCCGAGATGTCGGCCCCACCGACCGACTCGACCGTCGCCCCGATCGGATCGGTGTCCGGCCAAGTCGCCGTGTTGTAGGCGCGGTACTTGAAGGTGGCGACCGGCGCCGCCTCGGGCTCCTGCGCGTCGAGTTGGCCCGCCTCCCACCGGGTCTCGTTGCCCGCCGCGAAACGATGCACGCTGACGTTGGTTCCCACCGGCATGGTGTCGAGGGCCTTGGCGGTAAAGACGAGCTCGGCGTTCGAAATCGTTTGCCCGACCTCGAGGGGCAAGACTCCGTTGAGCACCTCCAAGTCGAGCTCGAAGAGGTAGTAGCTCGTCGCGCTTCCGCCGGGGTCTTGCGCGCTGCCTTGGCCGATCCACATGGCCTCGGTCGACCCGAAGTTGAGGTGCTGACACAGCTGCCCCGTGAGGCCCCAGTCGGAGGGCCCGAGCTGACACCCGGTGTTTCCGGCATCGGGGACGTCGGGCCCGCTGACGGTCCAGGTATCGACCTCAGCCGGGATGATGATCACTTCGCAGTCTCCGTCGCCGTCTCCGTCGCCGTCTCCATCTCCGTCTCCGTCTCCGTCTCCGTCTCCGTCTCCATCTCCGTCTCCGGTCGTGTCGTCGACCGTCGTCGAGCCGTCATCGCCATCTCCATCGCCATCTCCGTCGCCAGTGTCCGTCCCGACTTCGGAGCTGCCTCCTTCGCTGTCCGCTTTGGTGTCGGTCCCGACCTCGCCCTCCTCACCGGCCTCGGAGGTCCCGGTCTCGCCGAAGGCTGGGTTTTCCATCTTGCAGCCGACGAGGCTCAGTAAGCCCGCGGCTGCGATTCCAAGGATCGCATCTTTGTTTCTCATGTAAGCCAAACCGTTAGGAGGACATCCTAGCGCAGGCGCCTCGCTCCCGGTAGCTCACGCACGCTCGAGCTGCGCCCGAAGCCAGTCGTCCTGCGCGCTGCAAATTTCGTTGGCAGTGCTCGCTTGTAGGTAGCTGTGCTCTACCGCTGCGCGCGCGATCGCGTGGATGCGATGCGCGTCCCAGCCGTAGTGGCGGGCGCATCGCAGGTACTCGTTCGTCAACGTCGTTCCGAACAAGGGAGGGTCGTCGCTGTTGATCGACCACTTCACGCCGGCCGCGTCGAGGGCGGCCAAGGGGTGCGCGGCCAAGTCGGGATAAAAGCCCAAGACGAGGTTCGAGCTGGGGCAAAGCTCGAGTGGAATTCCCAGCTCGGCCACCCGCGCGAGCAAGGCCGGCTCCTCGACGACGCGCACGCCGTGGCCGATCCGGTCCGCGCCAAATTCGTCGATCGCGGCCGCCACGCTGGCCGGCCCATCTTGCTCGCCGGCGTGCGGCAAGGCGGCGAAGCCCTCGGCCTTGGCCCGCGCGAAGACTGGCACCAACGCGGCCGCGGGCCACTGCGGACCCTCGGGACCCCCGACCCCGAGACCGACGACGGCCTCACCCATCGCGCGTGCGCGCAGCATCAGCTCCACGGTCGGCATCCCTTGGTCGGGAAAGCTGCGCACGACGTCGAAGACCCAGCCGATCTCGACGCCGTGTTCGGCCCGCGCCCGCGCCCGTCCCTGCGCCAGGCCCTCGAGCATGCGCTCGGGATCCACCCCGCGCGCGACGTGGGTCATCGGCGTGAAGGTGTACTCCGCGTAGCGAACCCCTTCGTCGGCCGCCGCATGGGCCACCCCCGCGACGGCGTCGGCGAAATCTTCGGCTTCGCACAAGCAGCGACTGATCGCGACGTACAAACGGATGAAGTCTTGGAAGTTCGCGTAGCGATAGGCGGCGCGCAGGCCCTCGACGCCTTCGCTGGCGCCCGGGAGTTCGACGCCGCGTCGCGTCGCCAGCTGCATCGCCAGCTCGGGCCCAATGCTGCCCTCGAGGTGCACGTGCAGCTCGACTTTGGGCAGCGCGCGCAGCTGGGCCCTTGTCCACGCGGCGGCGGGAGTTGGGGTAGACACGAGGCGAGGCTAGCAGGCAGGCTGACGGTCGCGTGAGCGCCCCTCCGGACCCCGCGAGCTCCCCGCCCCACGACGAGGGCCTCCCGATCTCGCTGCCCTACGCGCTGCTGCCGGTCATCAGCCTGATCGCCTTGTTGGCCCTGTTCATCTTGGGCCTCGAAGGCACCGGACACCTCCCCCTGATCTTGGCCGCCACCGTCGCGGCCCTCGTGGCCAAGGCCCACCGCTGGGGCTGGGCCTCGATCCGCGGGGGCATGCTCGCGGCCATCCACATGGCGATGGGCGCCATCTTGATCCTGCTGGTCATCGGCATGCTCATGGGGACTTGGCTCGCGTCGGGGGTGGTCCCCGCGCTGATCGAGTGGGGGCTGGAGCTGATGAGTCCCTCCTTCTTCTTGCCGGCGACCTGCGCCGTGTGCTCGATCGTCAGCTTGGTCAGCGGCTCGAGCTGGTCGACGGCCGGCACGGTGGGACTCGCCCTCATCGGGGTCGGCGACGCGATGTCCATCGACCCGGCGATGACCGCAGGGGCCGTGATCTCCGGCGCCTACTTCGGCGACAAGCTCTCCCCCATGTCGGACACCACCAACTTGGCCCCGGCCATGGCGGGCACCGACTTGTTCACCCACATCCGCCACATGTTGTGGACCACGGGGCCCTCGTGGGTCGTCGCCATGATCGCCTTTTCGATCCTCGGCGCGGGCCTCGACGCGGCGGGCGACACGGCCTCGATCGCGGCCATCACCGAGACCCTCGAGCGTGAGTTCAGCCCCGGCGTTCGGCACCTGCTGCCCCCCTTGTTGGTGGGCTTTTTGGTCCTTCGCAAGGCACCCGCGCTCCCCTCCCTCTTCGCGGGGGCCCTGGCCGGCGCGGCCCTCGGCTTTTTCGACGACTTGCGCCTCGGTCTCGACGCGATGGAGAGCCTCGGCGAGCTGAGCACGGCCGCGATGAGCGGCTTTGCGCCGAGCACGGGCAACCCCTCGGTGGACGAGCTGCTCACCCGCGGCGGCCTGTCTTCGATGTCCGACACCGTCATGCTGATCTTGTCGGCCATGATCTTCGGCGGCGTGATGGAGCGGACGGGCCAACTCGAGGTGCTCGCGGCCGCGGCCTTGTCCCGCGCGCGCTCCACCGGCTCGCTGATCGCCTCGACCGTGCTCACCTCGATCGGTACCAACATCTTGGCCGCCGACCAGTACATCTCGGTGGTCGTACCCGCGCGCATGTACGCGAGCGCCTTTCGTGAGCGCGGCTTGCACCCCAAGAACCTCTCGCGGGCCCTCGAAGATGGCGGCACCATCACCTCGCCGCTCATCCCCTGGAACACCTGCGGGGCCTTCATGGCCAGCACGCTGGGCGTGGCGACGATCGCCTACCTGCCCTACTGTTTTTTGAACCTGGTCAATCCGCTGCTC
>JAUIJR010000659.1 GCA_030431075.1 Polyangia bacterium
CGAGGGGGCTGGGTCGCTCTCGCTCATCGCTTGAATCCGTCGCCGCCGTCCGCCGTCGATGGCGAAGCGGGTTCAGGGGGCCCAAATGCCGCCCTTCCGCCCAACAGCATCGTCGATTCTGGGGTCCGCGCCCCGTCCGATGACGGCCATTTATGCCCCGTAGGGGGGAATCCCCGGGGCGGCCGCCGGGCCGTGCGGGGAAAGCCCGACGGTGCCCAGCCTGCACCCGCGGGGTTCACCCGTTGGTGGGCGTGGCGCCACGCTGGGCGAGGTCGTCGGTGATCTGGCTGGCGATCTGGCTGGGAGAGCCGGGTGGCCGCGTCGAATCCGGCATACTCCGCGGGCGCTCCGCCCTCGGCGCGCACGCCCCCCTCATGCTGCTCGCCAACCCCGCCTGGCTCGACGGCGTCAACGACTGGCTCAAGACGCCGATCGTCACCTTGGGTGACAAGGCGCTGACCTTTGGCTTTTTGGCGCGGGCCTTGTTGGCGATCTTCTTGATCGTCTTTGCCGCGCGCCTGACCCGGAGCTGGTTGGTGCCGCGGATCTTGCGGCGGACGAAGGTGGACATCGGGGTCCAGCACGCGACCGCCCGCATAGCGAGCTACATCGTCTGGATCTTGGGCGCCATGGTGGCGCTGCCACTGATCGGCTTGCCGATCAACTCGGTGGTCTTCGCTTTTTCGGCCCTCGGCGTGGGGCTCGGCTTTGGCCTGCAAAACATCGCCGACAACTTCGTCAGCGGGCTCATCTTGTTGTTCGAGCGACCGGTGAAGGTCGGCGACCGCATTCAGGTGGGGGACTTGTTCGGCACCATCGTCGAGATCCGGGCGCGCTCGACCGTCATCGAGACCAACGAGAACGTCAGCGTGCTCTTGCCCAACAGCGAGCTCATCTCGAAGAACGTGGTGAACTTGACGCACAACGGGCCGATGGTGCGATTTCGATTCGCGGTCGGCGTCTCGTACAAAAGCGACGTCGACGAGGTGCGCGAGGCCTTGATGAGTGTGGCCATGACCAACAAGCGCGTGCTCAAAGAGCCGGTGCCCGAGGTCTTGTTCATGGGCTTTGGCGACTCCTCGCTCGACTTCGTCTTGCGCGTCGGCGTGACCGAGTCCGCGCATCGTCCGGACATCTTGCGCAGCGAGATCAACTTTGCGATCTGGCACGAGCTCAAGCGCCGCGGCATCGAGATTCCCTTCCCGCAGCGGGACTTGCATCTGCGCAGCGTGCAGGGCGAGGCGGCGCAGGCGTTGCGTGGGGCCGGGGCGTAGAGAAACTGCCTGACGAATCGTCGGCGCCTACTGTTGCTCGCACCACTCCGCGACGATCTCAAAGTCGATCAGGGGCGCCATCGGGTAGTGTTTCGCCGGATTGAAATAGTAGACGATACTGGGGAAAGCCTCGAAACAGCTACGGCGACCGGTCTCGAGGCCGCTCGAGTCATGGAATACATGATCGATGCTCCGCCGGAACACCGGCTGGTTGCTCTCGAGCTCGCCTCGGGCCTCCTCGATCCAATCGATGACCTCCTCGGCGTCATCAGCGCTGGAGGAACTGTTTCGGTAGACACGCCCGAACTTGGTGACCCCGCCCGCGCCGACCGGAGGCACTTCGAGGAACTCTGCTTGCGGAATGAGCGTGGCGATGCCTTGAATCTCGACCTCGGTCCGGTCGTTGGGTGACGAAACCGCATCTGACTGGGAGGTGTAGCTGATCTTGTCGAGGGTACCGACCGAGACGGTCATGCTCGCACTGCCTCCCGTGGCATCGTAGGCCACGGGAATGACATCGTGGGCCAAGAGCAGGAGGGTCTCGCCCTCGGGGCCGTGGAGTTCCAGTTCGGCTTGCAAGGGGAGTCCGCCGCTCTCCCAGAGCTCGAGATCCACAAAGCTACCCGTTCCTTCGGTGATGCCCGTCATCGTGATGTTGGGCACGCCATGCCCGCTCAATGCGTGCTCAATGCGACCAGGTGCCCCGGGCATCGAGGTGTAGTGCAGTTCGGTCGCTACGCGTCCGAGGCCGTGAACTTCGAAGGTCCCGATCCCCGAGACGTTGAGCTCGACCGGGTCGGCCGATAGGTCGGCCACGTAGGTCTCCGGATCGATCTCGAAGCAGGTGACGCCGTTGCCCCAAAAGTACTCGTCGCAGGTGCAGTCGAACGAACCCAAGTTGTCGCTGCAGGTCGCGTCGGGCGAGCAGTTGTCGCTGCCCTGGTCACACTCGTTGACGTTTGCGCAGATCTCGCCAGGCCCCATCCAGCCTTCGTTACACACGCAGTTCGGCGAATAGGCGC
>JAUIJR010000127.1 GCA_030431075.1 Polyangia bacterium
AAGGCGATGGGGCGACTCATCACCTCGCTTTCGCGAAGGCTCGAAGGCGCGTCGGCGCCCAGGTCCGTGTCTTGGTTGAGCGGGTCGGCCGCGAGCGCGTCGGCCAAGGCATCGACGGCGGCGAAGTCCTGCACGCGACGCAAGGAAGCCAGGCCAAAGACGTAGCTCACGCCAGCCCCGATCGAGATGACATCGTGAATCTTCACGGCCGCGCTCCCGGTCAGCCGGGTCACCGCGATAAAGGCCTCTTGGAGCTGCCAGCGCTGGGCCCCGTCGGCGGGGAAGTTCAGGGGCGCCGCGTAGGGCACATAAAAACCGAGGCCGAGCACCAAGCGGTCGGGCACGGCGACGAAGCCCGCGAAGGCGTCGGCCCACGGCGAGAAGACCGGCGAGTTGGAGGTCCCGGCCAGCCCCGTCTTGTTCGGATCGATGAACTCCGGATCCACGGGGTCGCGCAGCTGAAGGCTGTCTTCGTAGCTGTAGACGCCGAGTCGTTCACGCTCGTAGGCGATCTGGCCGCCGACCACGCCGACGCCCCCCATGAACTCCCCGCGCTCGAGGTAGCCGAGCATGGCGGGGTTCCAGTAGATCGCGGCCGCGTCGGCGGTGGTGGGACTCGAGTTGGTGCTGCCGATGGCCGGCACGTCCAAGCCGGAGGCCCAGGTGGAGGAGGCCAGCAAAGTCGTGGACAGCCCGAGCAGCCATGCGCAGCCACGGGCACGCCGAGCCAGCGGGCCCGAACGAAGCAGCATGACGCATCCTCGCCCCTGCGAGGTGGCCGGGTCCAGCGCGCAGGGGCGCACCTGGACAAACCCTATTTTTGCAATTAAACTATGTTCTGTGGCGATAAACGACGTTCTGATTCCCGCGCGAGATGGCTGGAAGCTCGGGGCTCGCCACTACGCAGGCGCGAACTCGGGCAGCGCCGGTCTGCTGGTCCTCAACGGGGCGACCGCTGTCCCGCAGGGCTTTTACCGCCGCTACGCCGAAGCGGCCGCGGCCGCCGGCTTCGACGCGCTCACCTACGACTATCGCGGCGTCGGCAAGTCGGCCCCGGAGGAGCTGCGCGGCTTTCGGGCCCGCATGCGCGACTGGGCCCTGCTCGACATGGCAGGGGTCGTCGACTGGGTGCAAGGCGAACTCTCCCCGCGACGCATCGTCTTCGTCGGGCACAGCGTCGGTGGACAGCTCGCGGGCCTCATCGACAACGCCGAGGCCATCGACAAGATGCTGACCGTGTCCGCGCAAAGCGGCTACTGGAAGCATCAAGGCGGCGAGCAAAAATACAGCGTCGCCGTGCACGTGCACGTGACGATGCCGCTGCTCACCCGCATCGCCGGCTATATGCCCTGGCGTTGGCTCGGCGCCGGCGAGAACCTGCCGCGCGATGTGGCCATGGAGTGGGCGCGCTGGTGTCGGAACCCCGACTACCTTTTGGGGGACTCGAGCTTGCCACTCGAGCGCTTCGAGAAATTCGAGGCCGAGATTCGCGCCTACTCGATCGAAGACGACAAGTGGGGCACCGCGAAGTCCGTCGACGCCATGATGCGGGCCTACCCGCGGGTCGATCGACGCCACCTCGATCCCGCCGCCCACGGTCTCGAGGGCCTGGGTCACATGGGCTACTTCCGCGCGGCGGCGGAGCGCTTGTGGGGTGAAGATCTGGCCTGGCTCGCGGCCGAGGGCTGAACCGACCCCTCGACGACCCTTTGCTACACTGAGCCCGAATGGCCGGTCGCCGCTCCGGATCTTCGACCCCTCGGGCCAGCGCGGCCTTCTTGGTCGGCATGACCGCCCTGGGCGCCGCCGTGGCCCTCCCCTTCTTCGGCAAGATGGGGCTGTTGATCGGGGCCTTGGGTGGCGTGTGCGTGGCGACGGTGATCGACGCGACGGCGCGCGCGCGCCGGAACCCGCACCTCAAAAGCGGGGCCCCCATCGATCTCGCCGGCCTCGACGAGCAACAGCAGCTGGCCATGCTGGGTCAGGGGCTGCGCGCCGGCTCCGATTTTCGCAGCGAGCTGCTCAAAGAGGCGAGCGCCATCGAGACCGAGGCCGACGACGATCTCGAGGCCGCCTTGCGCCGGGCCCGCGAGCTGCGCGAGGCCAACCCCCGTGCGGTGGCCGCCTGGCGATTGAGCGCCACCCTCGCCCGGCGCGCCGAGCTCGATGACGAAGCCGACGAGGCCCGCACGCGCGCGCTCGAGCTCGCCGCCGACGGCGGTATGAACCAGCTGCTCGTCGAGCTCTACGACGAGACGCCGCAACAAGGGCGCGAGGCCCTGGCGCTCACGCGCAACGGGTGGAGTCAGCTCGCGCGGGCCCTGAGCGTCCGCGAGCGCACGGACGAAGCCCGCGCGGCGATGGAGCGTGCCGAAGCCATCGATCCCGAGCTCGACGCCGAGCGTCGTCGCGCCGCCTTGGCCGTCGCCGCCGCTGCGCTGCGGGCCAAGGGCGAGGACGAGGCCGCCGACATCAGCGACCTACTCGCCGCGGGCCGAGACTTCTGATCCTGGCCTTCAGGGTTCGAGAATCGCGCTCCGGCAAGGACCGCCGGTGTCGATGTCGGCGTCGGCCTCGTCCAACACGAGGCGCTGTCCGGCCGCGACGCCCGAGAGGATCTGCATCCGCCGAGAGACGGGCCAGCAGATCCGGAGCTCTTGGGCCACGCTGGCCCCACCGAGGCCAAAGTGCGCCATCAACTCGCCGTGCCCCATGAACATGGACCCCACGCCGATCTCTCGCACCATCCAGGGCCCACCCGCCCCGGTACGCACGGCGATCTGGGCACCCCGTCCGGTCGTGGGGCCCTCGCTGCCGCGCGCTTGCACCTGCAGCCAGTTCGCGTCGTTGCCCCCCTCGTTGCGGTAGATGAAGGGCGTGTCGGCCGATCGGGTCTCGAGCAGATCGAGGTCGCCGTCGCCGTCGACGTCGAGCGGGTAAAGACCCCGCCCCTGCCCATCGTCGATCATGCCCACCTCGGCCGCGCACTGCGGGGCCGGCACGTCGAAACTTCCCTGTCCATCCCAGTAGCGATCAGGGTCCTCCGCATACTGCAGCGCGAAAGCATCGGCGCCGTGGTAGCCGTTGGTTCCGGCCAAGTCGAGATCCCCGTCATTGTCGAAGTCGGCCATCGCCGCGCCCCATCCCCACCCGCCGCACCGCGTCCGCGTTTCGACGCCGGCCTGCGCGAAGTTGCCGTCGCCCAGGTTCTCGAAAAATCCGTTGCCGGAGGGTCCTCCGGAGGCATCGTTCGAGCATGCCGCGAAGAGGGACTCGCTGACGGCCGTGATGTACACGTCGAAGTCGCCGTCGAGATCGTAGTCCCCCACGGCCAGGCCCATGCCCAAGCTGGCCTGGCGCAGCAGCTCGGAGGCCACCGTCTCGACGAAACTCCCGTCGCCCTCGTTCATGAAGCTATCCGTTTGGCGAAAGTCGCCGACCGCGATGAGCTCGGGCAGGTCGTCATCGCCGAGGTCGACGAAGATCGAGGACATGCCGAACCAGTGGGTCACGTCTTCGAACACGTGCATTCCGCGGGTGGCGTCTTCGAGCCCGGCCGCAGCGCTCGCGTCGACGAAGTAGCCCGGATTGGATGCTCCTTGGTTCATGAACAAGCGCACGGGGCTGATGCTGGCGTCGGCCGCCAATGGACGCCACCCAGTGGTGTAGATGTCGGGCCAGCCATCGAGGTCGACGTCGGCGACGGTGACCGAGGCCCCCCCGATCCGACCGCTCTCGCTGCGATCGACGCCGCGTTCGGCCGCGGCTTCGAGGAAGCTTCCGCCTCCCTGGTTGAGGTAGAGACGATTGGCCTGACCGAACCAAGTGGCGACGAAAAGGTCGAGGTCTCCGTCCTTGTCGAAGTCCCCCCACGCGACGCCCGAGCCTTCTTGTAGGTCGACGTTCGCCAACAAGCTCACGTCTTCGAAACTCCCGTTTCCGAGGTTGCGAACCAGCGCGCCTGTCGACTCGGAGCCGGTCAGAGCGAGATCGGGCAACCCATCCTCGTCATAGTCGCCGACGGCCGCGCCCACGAAGAAGGACTCCGCGTCGCAGGTCGAGTCCGGTGTCGTGAGGGTCAAGCAGCCCTCTTGGCGGGCCGCGCCCAGTTCGATCGCCGCGAGCCCGGCGGGATCGATGGTGAACGAGAAGCTCGGCGGCGTATCGCAAGGGGCGTCCAGAGTCCCGTCGTCGCTTCCGGTCTCCTCCTCGCTCCCGCTCTCGCCGCTCGCGCCCGTCAGACTCCCGGCGCCCGGGCCACCGACATCTTGCGCCGGCGGAACGTCGTCGATCGGGCGGCAGGCGACGAGGCCCAGCACGATGAGTAGGCAGGCCCTCGAGTCCACGCCCCGCGGCTCGTCCCCATGCACCGACACCCGCAGATCCTAGCACGCACGAGCCCTCGCATCGGCGCTGCGCCGCTTTTTCTCGCGCCTCGCTTTGCTAAGCTTTGCCCGTGCGCACCCCCTTTCGACGGGTTCATCTCGCCGGCTTCGCCGCGTGCTTGGCCTGCCCCGCCGCGAAGCCAGATCCAGGAGGCGGCGCCCCCACTGCTGCGGCCAGCGACCCGGCCGAGGATGGCGAGCCCGAGGCTGCGTCCGAGGGGGATGACTTCACGACCCAGGCCCATACCGAGGCGCTTCTCGCGGCCGAGGCTCCCGCTGAGGAATGGTTGCGCGTACGCAGCCCCGTCGAAACCGCGGCCGCGTGGGGCGAAGCCTTGCGCGCGCCTCGCATCGACACCGGCTACGAAAGCGAGGTCGCCGAAGCTCGCACACGCTTCGTCAAAGCGATCGCCGGCCTACGCGACGATGTGCTCGAGTTACGGCCGCAACGGATCTTGCAGGCCTACCGCTTCGCTACCGCCCGAGACCAGTGGTGGTACGGCAAAGGCGGCGTCGATCGCTCGGACCCCCACGCCTATCTGCGACGCCTGGCGGCCATGCTCGAGGAGATCGAGCGACGCACGCGCTTTGGCCTCGCGGCCAGCCCGCAAGACGACGCCCAGATCGACGAGGCGCTACGGGTCGGTGTGCAACAGCTTCCCATCGCCTTGATGCGAACGACCTCCCTCGCCCCCGGAGTCGCCGCCTCGGCCGCCGAGCTCGCGGGCGACCTGGCCGGTCGCTGCGAAGCTTTGGCGCGCCGCCACCCGAGCGTCGCTCCACGGGCCGAAGCCCTCGCCGCCGCCTTTCGGACGCACGCCGCCGCCTTGGAGGCGCTCGACGCCGAAATCCTCCGACGAAGCGCTGCGGGCGAGCCCACCATCGACTGGGAGATCGCCGTGGGAAGCGAGCGGCAGGACCCAAACGCCCCGCCCAGCCTACGAGCTCGGGTGTGGGGCAAAGAGCGCACGGAGGCGGCCCTCACCGCCGAGGAGGAGTGGCAGGCACCCGCCGAACTCGGGGAACTGGTCGAGGCAAACCTGGCCCGCTTTCGCCGCATGCGCCAGAGCTACCCCGCCACCAAGTCGAGGGCCAAGGCCTCGCCGGTCGACCTCGAGGCCTGCGCCGCGGCGTGGGCCCCCCTGCAGGAGTCCTTCCTCGCCTTGGAGGCCCCCAAGGCCGGAACGCTGGATTGCTCGGCCATCGTGGCCGAGCTCGAAGGAAGGCCCATGACCCCCGGCCAACTCGAGGGGTGGATGCTGCGCGAAGTGTTCGCGCCCGCGCACCGACGCAATCTCGCGGCCGGTCGTGGCGGGCAAGTCGGCGCCATCTGGGGAGAGGCGCAGCCGTGGACGGCCCGCCACCTTCACACCGTCATGTTCGGGGTGCCCCTGGAGGCCAACGCCAGCGTGCGCGAGGCTCTCGATGAACTCATCGACGGCGTATGTCTCACTACGACGGCGCTGAGTGTGCACGCTTCGATCGGTGTCGACCCCGAAAAGCTCGACTTGTGGCTGGCAGATCGCTGCCCACAACAAAGCCCTGCGCGCTGGCGCGAGGCCGCCTTGCGCGACCCCCGAGGCAGCTGGCGTGGCCTGCCGGCCGCCGTGCTCGGGCCGGGTCCCATCGACATGGTGGGCCTCGCCGAGTACTCCTGGGCCCCGATGGGCGTCGCGGAGAGCTTGGCTGAGGTCCCCAAGGACGCCGATGCGCGCAACGGCGCCGGCAACGACGAAGCGGCCGGCGCCGAGGGGGCGCAAAGCGCCGGTGGGCTCGAGATCCAGATCGAAGAGCTCAACTGATCGCCGCAGCATCGAGGCGCCAATGAACAAAGGGGCCCCACCCAGGTGGAGCCCCTTGCTCGTCTTCGATGAGCGAGCTCGAAGAACTCAGCGCTCGAAGGGCGAGAAGCCTCGAACCTCCGAGTAGCCCACGCCGCGAGCGCTGGTGCCGCTGCTCGTAGCCGGGTTGTTGTTCGGGTCGCAGGGCGCCACCGAAGGCGTTCCGCGAGCCGCCCCGCAAACACCGTCGGCACAGTCTCCACCGGTGACCTGCTGGACGGCCGCCATCTCGAGGCCGGCGTTGCTGAAGCCACCACCGCCGTAGGCCGTGCCCGCGCCGTTCACGAAGTCGAAGCCCGCGGTGGGATCGACCGGCAAGCGGAAGGTGAGCGTGTAGGTCGACCCTTGGTCGGCGTACCAGATCCCGTTGGCCGTATCGCGGAAGCGCGTGTCGCAAGACTCCGTCGGCGGCTCGTAGACCGTGTACTCGATGAAGTAGAACTCCACGCCGGGGATCTCCACCACATCGCCTGGGCTGGCCCCCGCCGAGGTGTCGGCCTCGAGGCCACGGGTCACGCGAATGAGCGGCGAACCGACCGGGCGCGTGCCCTTGTGGAAGTAGGCCGTCTCGGTGATCTCGGATGCACCGGGATAGGGCGTGAACACGCGCGTGCGTTGCAGGTCGCTCAGGACGACGCGCATGAAGCCGGCGTTGGAGCCCGGAGCGGTGCGGTTGCCACTGGCCGGGATCGAGATGCCGCCCGAGGCCGCCGAGCTGTGGTCATCGCGGACCAAGTACAGCGAGGAGTGGAAGGTGTTGGTCGCGTCACCACCGTCGGTCGCGTCGTCGTAGACGCTGCCGCTGGCCATGGCGATCAAGATCTGATCCTTCTCGATGGGGTCTCCGGGCGCCTCGTCGATGCGACCGAGCGCGGCCACCGCCGGCGAGAACACGAAGACGTCGCCCTTGTTCGATCCCGAGATCGAGCACGGTCGCGTCGTCGCCTCGCAGGCCGGGAAGCGGTACACGTCGTTCAGCTCGCGGTTGGGCCCCGAGGGCGTGTTCCCCCAGTCGCGGGCGTGGGAGAGACCATCGGCCAGGTCGACGCGGAAGAGCCGCCCCGCCGGGTCGTTGATGTAGGTCTCCTGCGCGTCACCCCAGTACCCGCTCTCGCAGTAGCTGGCCACGGCGGGATCCGAGATCTGGCCGTAGACGCTGTCGAAGGTCGAGGCCGTCGGTGCCGGGACGGAGAAGTTGTCCAGCACGTCGCCGGTGATGACGTCGAGCACGGCCATGTAGCGACCGGAGAGCGCACCGCCCCCGGAGACCGGATAGCCAGAGCTCAACACCACGACGCCTTCGACCTGGTCGGCGACCTGGTCGGCGTTGTGGAAACTGATGGCCGGGCGCGCCCAGCTCTCACCGAGCTGGTTTTGCATGTTCGTCCACGCCGAGTTGGAGCGCGAGTCTTGCGTCGACCACAAGACCTCGATCGGACCCGAGGAGGAGAAGGGCGTGAGGTGGGAGACATCGAAGGCGATGTAGTGCTTCGACCCGATGCCCGAGCCCATGACCATGACGTGGCGCCACTTGCTGGCCACGTCGTCGTAGACCCACGCGTTGTTGGCGGTCGCCGCCATACCGAAGGAGTGGTTGGCGAGATCCGTCGGTTGCCCCATGTTCGCCGTGCCGTTGAGGTACTGCTCGTAGACGGTCGGCAAGTGGAAGCGAGGCAAGAAGGCGAAGATCTCGTTGCCGCTGTTGAACTGGAAGAAGTGGATCAGCCCGATGTCGGACCCGATGACCACCGCCTCTTGGTACTCGTAGTGCGTGGGCGTCGTGCTGATGAGGCCAGACGCAGACCAAGCGTCCCGGGCGAAGTCCACCAGCTCCGAGTCCACTTCTTGGTTGAAGTCCAGCAGGCGACCCGCACAGTGCGGATCACGGATGCCGACCGAGGGCTGGAAGTCGCTTTGGACCTTCGGGATTCGGCGGACGACGGTCGGCGCCGAGTTGGCCAGCCCGGCGAGCTTGTAGCCCCCGGGCCAGTTTTGCCCGAGCAAGAAGCGGGCGATGTTGGTGGCGTCGGTGGTCGAGAAGCTTCCCGCCCCCGGGACCCCGTTCGAAGGGTCGTTCAAGGCCGCACGGAACTGGGCCGTGGCCGCTCCACCGGCGCCGCCCGACCAGATCGGGAAGACGGCATTGCTGGAGTTGTTGAAGTAGATGTTGCGCGTGTGCCAGGGGCGCGCCTGCAGGCAGTCGGCCGCATCCCAGTCGCGGGACTGCGGACACGCCGTCACCCCCGAGGGCTGGAAGGTGTACTCGACGTTGTCGAAGGGTTGCGTCTGGCAGTAGACCTGCGAGGTGTCTTCGCAGGGCTCGCGAGTGACGTGTCCACGCCACTCGGGGTACTCGGTGCGGGCGGTGATGGCCGTGTTCACGACCACGCCTTGGCCCGCGGCGCCGTTGGCACCCACGCCCGACTCCGTCGCCGAGGTACCCGGACCCGCGTCGAGATCGAGCTCGACCACGCTGGTTACGATCTGCGTCAGCTCCTGGGCCAACTGGGTCGAGTTGGTAGCGAGGTAGGCGCAGTTGTCTTGGTGGCCGTCGGTCTCGACGACACGACAGGTGTCCCAGTTGTCGGCGGGCGTGTCGTTGCAGGGGTTGGTGTCACCGTTCGAACCCGCGCCCGCGCCCGCGCAGGCCATGCGCTGCAAGGGGGTGCCCGAGATCAAGAAGCCGACCACGTAGACGTCGACGTTGAGCGAGTTCCGCAGGGCCCGAATGCGGTTGTAGAGCGTCCCGCAGGTGTCGGCGTTGCCGCCGTTTTGCGCGCAGTTGGGGTCACCGTCCGTCACCAAGATGGCCGCGGTGGGCAAGCAGGCGTCGGAGTTCAGAGCCGTGGTCGCAAACTTGAGGTAGCTGGCGACCGTGCTGTGCGAGAAGGCCGAGTTGTCGTTGGTCGTCCCCGGGGGGATGGCGCCGATGGCGTCCGTCCAGGGAGTGCCGCCCGCCGCGTCCACGCCGCCGTCCTTTTGATCGGAGGTCAGCCAAAAGACTTGCTGCCGCGCGTCGTCTAGAGAGTCCGGACCGCGAGAGGCCGCCGGCAATGAGGTCGCCCCCTCGAGGTAGAAGGGCGCGTAGAGGGTCGCGTTCGACTGGTCGCTGTTGTGACCGATCTGGTCGCCGACCGAGCAGCCCCAGCTGTCGCAGTAGGCGTAGTCGTACCAGTGACCGTAGCCGATGAAACCGTCGACGTAGGGCCAGTAGTAGAAGTCTCGCCCCCACACGCCGCTGTTCTGCGCGCTGGAGACCGAGTCGTTCGAGGTGTTGCTATCCCCGCCGTTGTTGGGATTGCCGTAGTCACCGAAGGTCTTGACCAGGATCTGCTTGCCCGGATCGGTGGTGTTGTTCAAGTTGACCCGAACCCCCATGAACTCGGGAAACCACTGGACTTTGCGGGTTCGGTTTTGCGTGATCTTCGTCGAGTTCGAGGTCGTGACGCTGATCAGCGGCGAGGGAGGAACGGCTCCCGTGCGGTCGTCGGCCGTGATGACCGAATCCGACCCGAGGTCGTCCCAACGCAGATAGGGGAAAGGACGGTTGGTCCCGCAGATCTCGTAGTAGCGACTCGTCGACTCGAAATCCATCTGGCTCTCGTTGTCGAAGCGGACGGGTGAGCTCGCCGAGCAAGAGCTCCAGGTGTCGCAACCGTCGCAGCTTTGACCGGTCGAGGGGCAGCTCAGGCTGCTACTCCAACCGCCGCCCGTCCAGGGCACCGGGCAGGACTTGGTCGACCCGCAGCTGCCCCAGCTGCCGCTGTCACGACAGTAGTAGACCTGGTTGGTGCAGATGGTGCCGCAGGTGCCGGGAACTTGCGAGTTGTACTTGGGCGGCGTGTTCTGCCCGAAGGTCATCAAGCCGAAATTCGCCGTGTCCCCCACGTTGCTGATGACCGTTCGGATACCTTCGCGCGCCGCGTTGATGCGGCTGCGTCCCGCGGACGCCGTGTTCTCGCAGCTTCCGCTCGGACAGTTGTTGCTGTTGTCCGTACGCCAGGTCATCGACCCCGAGGTATCGAGGACGAAGAGGATGCGCGGTTTGACCGAGCCGGTGCTGAGCCCCCGCAGCAAGTAGTAGGGATCCAAGCGCGCTTCGGATCGCGGTGACCACAAGGTCATGAGGGTCAAGACCACCAGCCCCAAGATCGGGGCGATGCGCAGCCAGCCCGAGGGCAGGCGGCGGGTCGGTGCGTCGACCGGGTTGGAATTCGGGGATGGGCGTCGAGTCGGGTTCGCCATCGTCAGTGTCCTTTGGGTGGGGTTGGCCGTGCAGTGAGGGAGTGCGGCCAGAGAAACTTCAAATCAATTCGCTTCGCTCGCGCGGGTCAGGGAACGGTGGTGTTGTAAGCACCCTGCTCACAGGTCTCGACTGCAACGTTGTCGTTGTTGTGACCGCCGCCGTAACCGAGGTCGGGCGAAGCCATCTGCCAGACCTGTTGCGCGTCCGGGGAGTCGAAGGCGACCTCTTGCTCGACCGTGACCTGCACGCCGTGTACTTCGGCCATGGCGGTCACCACGAAGCGCTGATCTTCGTCGAGGATCCAGCTACCGGTGCCGTGCGCAGTGCCTCCGCCACCGGCCGGATTGCTGTCGCCGAGGGCCTCGGCCGCGTTGTTGCGCACCCACACCGTGACGCGGGCCTCGGGATCGCCGTTGGTCAAGATCGTGTTCATCGGGACCTCCCGCCAGGGGATGATCGCCGTCCCCGAGTTGTTCGGGAGCACCGTGAGCGCGCCGGGCCGCATACAGACGCGACCGGCGCAGTCCGAGCGTCCGGTCAGGTCGTGGGCCCGCATGCCCGTCGCCGGCACACCGGCCGTCTTGGAGGTACCGAAGCCGCCGGGGATGCAGTCGCGCGCGATGTCGACGCACTTGGTCGGATCCGAGGCCGGGTAGGAACCCGTGAGCGCCTGGCTCATGTAGGTGGTGTCGGCCTCGGCGAGTTCTCGGTAGTAGGCCGTCGCCAGCTCGGCCGCGGCCTGTGCCGCCATCAAGGCGCGCTCGCGGGCGACGACGACGCCGGACTCCGTCGCGCTTCGGTTCGCTTGGCGCACCAGCAACAACGAAGCGCTGACCAGCGCGACGCTGAGCAGCGAGACGCTGACCATGGTGGCGCCGCGTTCACGGCGACGATCGGACTTTCGAAACTTGCGATCAAACATGGTGGGGTCCTAGGGGCTGGCGGGGTCGCGGTACTTCACGTTCCGCAGGTGAAACTGTTCGGTGAGGGTGTGGTACTCGCGGGCGCCAGCCAGCGGCGCGACGTTGGCCCGGTCTTCGATCGAGTAGACGACGTTGAAGAAGTTGTTCGCGGCCGTGCCCGTCACGCCGGCGGCGTAGCGACTCGAGCCGGCCGCCTCGCTTTCGACCTTGCCGAGCAAGGTGATGCGCGTCGTTTGGGGCGACATCTTGAAGCCGCCGGTGTTGACGTTCTCCGAGGCCAAGCTGTTGCTCACCCAGTTCGCTTGGTGGGCCATCTTGGTGCCCCAATAGACGCAGTCGGGGGCGCGCTCTTCTTGGAGGGCGTTGCCCAGCCACTCGTCGGTCGCCCGCTGATCGACGGCATCCCACTCGTCGACGCGCAAGTTGGGGATGTTGTCGTTCGGCAAGCCCTGGCGCGCACCGGTTTCTTCGTAGCCCGGGATGGGCAACGTCCCGTCGATGTTTTGCTGGATGAATCCGTCGCAACCCACGGCCACCTGCATGTCTTCGACCATGGGGGCGATGGGGGTGCGAGCCGGCTCGGCACCGTCTTGGCCTTGGCCGACGATGCGCGAGTGCAGCTGCGGCAGCTGGCAGCGCGCGTTTCCGGTGCCGGGCTCGATGCCGCAGCCCGGGTACTCGATCGCGGGTGTGTCGATGGGATCGCCGTCGACCCAGCCGATGATGTCGCGGCGCACCAAGTAGGGGCGCGCGGGCACTGTGTAGTCGATCTCGTAGCGGCTCCAACGCAGGCGGCCGAGCGGCACGACCAAGAGGTCGGACTGCCCCTCGAACTCGGTCGGCACCCACGTGGTGAAATCGGCGTCGCTCGCCCCGCTGGGGGCGTCCCCCTCGGCGCGGCTCGAGAGCATGGCCAAGTTGGCGTTGAAGCCCGAAGTCGAGGAGAT
>JAUIJR010000660.1 GCA_030431075.1 Polyangia bacterium
GAGCGAGCGCACAAAAAAGTGCGCCGCGAGCCCACCTGGTGAGGACCCGCGGCGCGACCCGCCGAGAGAAGCAAGTTCGGAGTCTCGGAGGAGAGCTAGCGTGCGATTCACGGGCGTTGACAGAAGTAGGCGACGGACCGCCCGTCTCTCGCAAGGCGCGAAGAGGGAGTTGGGTGGGCCCAACGACCGATGAGCAACGCCGCGAGAGGCGGGTGCTCCGAGCCTGGGCTTTCAAGGCCCGTGAATCGCGCGCTAGGGGCTGCCGGGCGGGGGCATGGGGCACTCGCCCGGGCGACCGGGGTCTTCGGCCTCACACAGCCAGTCGCAGCCCTGAATGCCACAGGGGTAGCAGCACACGGCCCCCGACACGCAGTTGGGGGCCTCGGGGTCGCAGACCTCGCCGATGTCGATGCCGCCGCCACAGGCCGCATCCGAGACGCAGCCTTCACCCTCGGCAAAGTTCATAAAGCCCCCGCAGTTGCAGCCGGGAATCGCCGCCTGGCACTCGTTGGGCAGCCCGCACGCGTAGTGACCACAGGCCGTCGCGTCCCAGTCGCCGCCGCTTTGCTCGCACAGGGACTCGGGGTCGGTGCCCGTACAGACCGGATCTTCGACGCAGCCTACGCCGGACTCGAAGCTTTGGGTCGGCCCACACTCACAGCCAGGCTCGGGCGGATCGCAGACGGCCGGCGCTTGTTGGCCACAAGTCCAGTGTCCGCAGGTGTCGAAGTGCCAGGTGCCGCCGCTGTTCTCGCAGGCAGCCGGATCTCCAAAGCCCGTGTCGTCCAAGCTGCCGTCGTCGGTCGTGCTGCCCTCGTCGGTCGTGGGGTTGCCACTCGAGGTCGTGCTGCCGCTGGTGCCGCTGGTGCCGGAGCTGGTGGAGCTGCTGCCGTCGGCATCGTCGGTGGTGCTCGACGCGGAGCTGCTCGCGTCCGCGTCGCCGCTTTCGTCGTCGCCTTCGCTGCCGACGTCCTTCAAGACGAGGCAACCCGAGACGCAAAAGCTCGAGATCAACAAGGTGCTCAAAATAGGTCGATGTGTCATGGGTCGAAGTCGGGGTGGCCCCTCGATCACTTCTTCTCCGCCTCGGCCGAGTTTTGGGCATCGTCGCGCGGGCACAAGTCGATGGACTGCAAGGCGAGGGGGTCTCGGGGAGACTGCTCGGCCCACACGCGCGCCGAGCCGCGGGCAGCGGCGCGCTGGCCCGAGGCACACAGGGCGACGATGCGCGCGCGTCGGCGTGCGGTGGCCAGCTGGCCCTCGGGAAATTCCGCCGCGTGTTGGTCGAGCCAGCGCAGGGCCGAGTTTGGGTCGCCCGATCGCGTGGCGCGTTGGGCCGCTTCGATCAGCTCGGTCTCGGCCGCGAGCGCCGTGCTGGCCACTTTGGGGATCGCCGCCTTCGGCAGCGCCGCGGCGCGGTGTGCAGGGGCATCACCTGGGGTCGAAGCTTGCGGGGGCGTGAGGGCGGGCTCACTTGGAGGTGTCCGTGATGTCGCGGGGGTCGGCGCGATGGGATCGACACGGGCAGTCTCGGAGGACACGAGCGCGGGGTGCTCGGCCGGGTCGTCTTTGGCCCCGGCGTCGAGCGCCCACAGGCCGCCGGCGACCGTCAGCGTGGCGATGCCGAGTTTCGCGGCGAGCGAGGCCTTGCCGAGGGCGGCCGCGATCTTGGCGCCGAGGCCGAGTCCCGCCGGAGTTGCAGCCGAGGGGGCCCCGAGCTCGGTGGCGAGCAAGCCCCAAGCGGGGACCAGCGCGCGGTGCCGGGCTTCGGCTGCCTCGGGGCTGTCTTCGAGACAGGTGCGCAGGTGGGCACGGGCACTGCGCAGTCGGTAGTAGACCGCGTCGGTGCTCAAGCCGGTGCGCTCGCTGATCTCCTTGGCCGTGTACCCGCCGAAGTCCGCGAGCAAGAAGACCTCGGCGACTTCGGGGGCGAGCTCGTCGACGAGCTGGTGCAGCAGCAGCTTGGCCTGGGCCGCCGAGGGCTCGGCGTCGAAGCGTGGGGGGTGGCGGGTGCTCTCGCTCAAGGCGCCGAGCTTGCGGGCGTGTCGCGCGTGACCGCGGCGGTCACGAAAGGCGACGCGTCGGGCGATGCCGTAGAGCCACGCGCGGATCGGGCGCTCGCAGTCGTAGTCGGCCCAGCGACGAAAGGCGGTGATGAACACCTCTTGGGTGACATCGGGGACCCGCCCGCGGTCCAGGCCCAGGCGCACGAGCAGCGCCGCGACGTAGGGCGACTCGTCACGGTACACGGCCTCGAAGGCGTCGAGTGAGGGCTCGGAACCGGCC
>JAUIJR010000661.1 GCA_030431075.1 Polyangia bacterium
ACGCGCATTGTCGGCCATGCCGTGCACGACGAAGGCCGAAAGCCGCTCGCTCGCGTGCTCGTGTTCAAAGCGCAAGGGCTCGAGCACCCACAAGGGCTTGCCCAGCTCTTCGGCCCATGCGATCGCCCGGTCGAGCGCGTGACTCGAGCGCGTGCGCCGGGCGGCCGTCATCCAGTAAAGGACGTGGTCGCCATCCGCCCGCAAAGGGCGCTCGCGCAGGACTCGGATGCGGGCGCCGGCCTTCATGGCCACAAGCTGACGCGAAGCCGGCCCCGCGTCCGCCAAAGCCCCCCAATCGGCTCTGCACGGCCCCCTGCGGCGGCGCGGTCGAAGCGCAGGCCGCCCCGGATCCGGACCGGATCCCGCCGGTACACTGCGGCCGATGTCCGGCGGCCCCTGCATCCTCGTGCTGAACTGCGGCTCCTCTTCGGTCAAGGCGGCGCTCATCGATCCCCAAAGCGGAGCGCGCCGCGCCACGGCCCAGGCGAGTCGCCTCGGCCAAGCGGACGCCCAAGTCGAGGTCGACGGCAAAGCCCAGGCCCTCGAAGCCTCCAACCCGAGCGAGCACCATGCGGCCGGCATCGCCGCCGTGCTCGACGCACTGATCGAAGCAGTGGGCGGCGACGCAGCCATCGCCGGTGTCGGCCACCGCGTCGTCCACGGCGGGGACCGCTTCGTCGCGCCCACCCGCATCGACGCCGAGGTCGAATCCACGATCGACGGGCTCGCCAGCCTCGCCCCCTTGCACAACCCGGCCAACCTCGCCGGCATCAAAGCCGCCCGGGCTCGCCTCGCCGACTGCACCCACGTGGCGGTCTTCGACACGGCCTTTCACGCCACCTTGCCCCACCGCGCGCAGGCCTACGCCCTCGACCAAAGCCTGTGCAAAAAGCACGGCGTCCGTCGCTACGGCTTTCACGGCACGAGTCACGCCTACGTGGCCCGCCTCGCCGCCGAACACTTGGGCGAGCCCCTCGAGCGCCTGCGCGTGATCACCTGCCACCTCGGCAACGGTGCGAGCGCAGCCGCGATCGAGTGGGGCCGCTGCATCGAGACCTCGATGGGCATGACCCCCCTCGAGGGCCTGGTGATGGGCACGCGCAGCGGCGACGTGGACCCCGGCGCCTTGTTGGCCCTCGCTCGCGCCGAAAAGCTCGACCTCGACGGCCTCGACACCTTGCTCAACCGCCGCAGCGGGCTCGCCGGTCTCAGCGGCATGGGCCCCGACATGCGCGAGATCGAGGCGGCCACCCAAGCGGGCCACGAGGGCGCCCGCTTGGCCCTGCAGGTCTTTTGCCACCGCGTGCTCAAGTACATCGGCGCCTACGCGGCGGTCCTCGGTGGCGTCGATGCGATCGTGTTCACCGGCGGGATCGGACAAAACAGCGCGACGGTGCGCCACCGCATCGCCAACCACCTCGCCTTTTTGGGCGTGCGCTTCGACGAAGATGCGAACCGCGACGCTCGCCCGAGCGTCGAGTCGCCGGTCGCCGAGATCAGCGCCCCTTCGAGCCGCTGCCGCGTGCTGGCCATCCGCACCGACGAAGAACTCGAGATCGCGCGGGCAACCCACGGCCTGGTCGCCGAGGCCGACGCGGTCTCGACCCCCAAGCCGATCCCCATCGCGGTGTCGGCCCGCCACATCCACCTGACCCGCGAGGCCTGCGACGCCCTTTTCGGCCCAGGCCACGAGCTGACGCCGGTCAAAGAGCTCTCGCAACCGGGCCAGTTCGCCTGCGAAGAAAAGCTGACCGTCGTCGGGCCCAAAGGTGAGATCGAGGGCGTCCGCGTGCTCGGGCCCCTGCGCGGCAAGAACCAGATCGAAATCTCGCGCACGGACGAGTTCCGCCTGGGCATCGACGCCCCGGTGCGCCCCTCGGGCAAGACCAAAGGCAGCGCCGGCTGCACACTGATCGGCCCGGCCGGTCGCCTCACCCTCGAAGAAGGGGTCATCTGCGCGGCGCGCCACATCCATATGCGCCCCGAAGACGCCGAGGCCTACGGGGTCAGCCACGGCGACATCGTCGAGGTCGCCGTCGACTCCCCCGGCCGGGACCTCGTCTTCGGCGACGTCCTCGTCCGCGTCTCCCCCAAGTACGCGCTCGAGATGCACATCGACACCGACGAAGCCAACGCCGCCGAGCTCCCCCGCATGGGCGAAGGCCTCCTGCTGGCCACCGAGGGCAAGGCGACGCTGACGCGCAAGCGCCTCGCCCCTCAGCGATAGATCGCGGGCGGCAGGTCCGGCACCTCGATCACCGCGGCGCCCTCTTCTTCGACC
>JAUIJR010000662.1 GCA_030431075.1 Polyangia bacterium
CTGGGCCTCATCCGCCTCTCGATAGGCGCCGATGATCCCTCGGATATCCGTCTCGTTCTCGTCCACCACGCCCTTCATTGTCCCCGCTTTCGCGCGAACGCGCCACCCTGGCCACAGGGACGTGGAGCCGTACGCGCCGCAATCCCCCCTACATGGACCACCCTTCAAAGCGACCCTGCACCGTCGATTCACCCTGAGTTCCCCCCGCTCGCATCTCGCCGCGCCTTCTTTGCTAGCTTCGGCCCATGCCTATTCGCCTTCGCGCCCGCTCGGCCCTGCTCTTGGCCGGGCTCACTGGATTCGCCTGGGGCTGCCGGACGGACTTCGATGCCCAGTGCGAGAAGGGCAACTTGATGTGCGCCTGCTTCGACGACGGTACCTGTAAAGCCGGCCTCGACTGCGTATCCGACACCTGCGTCGACCTCGGGCAAGAGACCGGCGACGAGAGCGTGGGCGAGGCCTCGAGCGAGGAGAGCTCGAGCGAGGGCTCCGAGTCGATGAGCACGGGTGACGGCGACGGTGATGGCGATGGCGATGGCGACGGCGACGGCGACGGCGATGGCGACGGCGACGGCGACGGCGACGGCGAAGTCGGGGGCGACACCCAGATCAGCGTCACCATCCCGCAGACGGATGTGTCTCGCCCGGCGGGTATCCCCAAGGTGGCGTACTCCGAGACGAGCGAGGTTTTCCTGATCGTCTGGCGCTCAGAGGCCGTGAGCAACGACGAGTACGAGATCTACGGCCAGTTCATCGACGACGATGGCCAGGCCCTCGGTGCCAGCGGAGGTTTTCGCATCTCGACCACCGGCGACGACGGCGACGCCGACGTCGACGCAAATGTGCCCAACATTGCCTGGAACTCGACGGACGACGAGTTCCTCGTCGTTTGGACGGCACCCGCGGGCACGGCCAAGGAGCAGGAGATCTGGTCGCAACGATTCTCGGCGTCGACGCGCCAGCCCCTCGGTTCGCACCAGCGCGCGACACACTTCGGTCCCGACGACGACCAGGACTACTCCACCGGTGCGCCCCACATCGGCTACTTGCCAGCCTCGGGCGTGTATGGCCTGGCCTTTCTCGGACAGGACGATGCGTTCGAGCGAGAGATTTTCGCGGCGACCCTTGCGCCGGATGGGAGCCCCGCGAGTGCACCCGTCCAACTGAGCTTGCACGGGTCGCCGGGAGACAACAGCATCGAGGCGAACGCCCCGGACCTCGCCGCAAGTGCGAGCTCCGATGTGTTCATGGCGACGTGGCGCGCCGACCTCCCAAATTCCGACGAGGAGATCTTTGTCAGGCCTTTCTCGGCCGCCGGCACCCCCCTCGGCTCGCAGGTCCAGATCAGTCAAATGGGGTCGGCGACGGATTTCTACCGCGCCGACGCCCCGGCCATCGCATGGAACTCCGACGACAACGAGTTCTTGGTCACCTGGCAGGGCCCCGACTTCGGTGCCCCTCCCGGCGAGGCCGAGATCTGGGCCCAGCGCGTGACGACCTCCGGGACGGAGATCGGAACCGACGATATTCGCGTGAGCCACATGGGTCCCGACGGCGTTGCGAGCAACAACTACTACGGGCAGTACAGCGCCGTGGCTTGGGGCGACGGCAGTTGGTTCGTCGTCTGGGCGGGACTGCACGACCTACCGGGACTCGGCACGGGGGAGTTCGAAGTCTACGGACAACACCTCGCGGCTAGCGGCGCGGTGAGCGGCGAGCAAGTCCGCCTCTCCGACATGGGGCCGGACGGCGACAACACTTATCGAGTTTGGTATCCGGCCGTCGCGTTTGGTGGAGGTAAAAATCGTTTCGCCGTGCTGTGGGATGGCGACGACGACAGCACCATCGCGCCCAAGACCGAGATCTGGCTGCAGCTTTGGGAGCGGCCGAGCGGGCCTTGAGGCCCGGCGCTTCAGCCCCCGTGCACAACGGCGACGGCGTCGAGGTCGAAGCCGCCTTTGCCCGCTTGGCCCGGGTCGCAAAAGTTCTGTGAGCTCGCGGCCCAGTACTCGGCGCTTCGGTCGACGATGCGGATGAAGTGCACCTGGCTTTCGCCGAGCTCGGCGAGGTCGAAGGCGTCGCCTCCCGCACGGGCCGGATCGAGCGGGTCCTTTTCGCTTCCGGGGAGGGCCTCGACCAGGGCCACGCCCGCGCAGCCCACGGTCGTCGGGGGATCGCAGGGGAAGGGCGTCCAGCTGCAACCGTCTTCGCTGACTTCGACCTGGGCGGGCTCGGGGAACTCCGGGCCAAAGGGGTTTTCGAAGACGATGAAGTCCGGGC
>JAUIJR010000128.1 GCA_030431075.1 Polyangia bacterium
CCAGCGCTACCGGATCCGTCGTGAGCCGCGCGACGAGTGCATGTCTACCCTCGAGGCGATCGTGCGCGCGCTGTCGGCCCTCGAGCCCACCCGCGCCGAAGATTTCGATCGCCTGTTGTCGGCCTTCGACGCGATGATCGACACCCAGATCGAGATCGTCGCCGCCCGCGGGCGCCCGCGTTTTCGGCCCGACAAGCAAGCCGGTCACCGGGTGCCGAGCGCATTTTTCGAGGCGGCCCCGCGCATGGTCCTCGCGGTGGTCGAAACCACGCAGATCAATCGACGCGAGGCCGGCAACACCCGCGCGCGTCGGGAGCTCGTGCGACTGAGCGCCTTGCGCCTCGACGACGGCGCGGTCTTCGACGCCTGGATCCGGCCCGAGGGGGCCGCCCCCAACCCCGTCGCCCTGTCGCACATGTGGGCGCCGCAGCCACCTCCGGCGTCGGGTCTCGGCCCCGAGGCTCGAGCCCTCGACGCCGTCGCCCACGCGTGGCGAGAATTCGCGGGCGCGCGCGGCCGCGTGGCGTGGAATCAGGTCGACTTGGATCTACTCCCAGATCCAGCTCCAGATCTGGGCGCAGACCTGGGGCCGACGACGCACGCCACCTGGGGCCTCAAGGGCCTGGTCGCTCGGGCCCTCGGCGCGCGCGGAGGGGCCTTGCAAGACGCCTGCACGCGCGCTGGGATCGAGGCCGGTGCGTCTCGCATCCCCGGGCGAAACGGACGCAAGCTGGCCCAAAGTGAGGCTTTGATCGGCTGGCTGCTCGCCGGCGCGAGGGCCGAACGCCAAGGCGAACGCGCAAAGGCGCGAGGCGGCGGCCCCGACTAGATCATCTGCTAGCCTGGACCGTTGGTGGCGGCCGTGGATCCAAAGGCGTGTGACCCCTCGCTTTGGCTCGACCGAGCCCGGACGGCCGTGCACGAGGCCGCCCACCTCGCCATCGCCGAGCTCTACCCCTGCACCGCCCTCGAGGTCCACGCCGTGAGCATCGCCGACGCCGGCCCCTTTGCCGGCGGGCTCATTGCGGACGCCCCGGATCTCATGGGCCGTCGCGAGCTGCGCAGCTTGATCGCCGTCCTTTTGGCCGGCTTCGAGGCCGAGTGGCACTTCTCGGGCGAGCCGGCCTTCGAGCACGCGACCACGGATCTACGACAAGCCTACGTCCTGACCGCCGCCTTGGCCGATCACGCTCGCAGCCCGGTCGAGAGCCTCTGGCGCGAGATCCAAACCCGCGTGCGGATCATGTTGCTGCGCCACTGGAGCGCGGTCGAACACCTCGCGGTCGAGCTCGTGCGCGAGACGGTGGTCGACGGCGATCGAGCCCGCGCAATCGTCCGCGGCTGCGTGCCTCGAGAAGTCCGCTACTGCGATGGCCTGCGCTTGCCGCCGCCGCTGCCCCGCCGCGCGCCGACCCGCGGCTTGCCACCGCCGCCGCCGGGAATCGTGCGCGCGGTCGTGGCCAGCGACTCGGGCGCGCGCATGCGCTGAGTCGCTGGCTCAGGTTCTGGGCTTAGGGCGCTTCGACCAAGCGCGTGGCCAAGGCGTGCGTGGTCAAAGCGCCGACGGCGGGCAAGCCCCAGATGATGTTGCCGCGAAAGCCGATGTAGAACATGCCTGAAGAGGCAACGCGGAACTGCTCGGGCAGGTCCTCACGTGCGAGCGGGCTGTCGTACTGCCCGCCGATCACGAGGCTGCCAAAGCCGCCCACGCCCACGCCCACGTCCATCTGCACGCCGACCGGAGAGCGCGTCGGCACGGCGCAGGTCCCCTGCCCCGAGGGGCAGCGCCCGGCGCCCAAGATCTGCATGGTCAGCGCGGTGCTGAACTCGAGGGTCGGCGCCCAGCGCTTGTTGCCAAAGAAGTAGCGCCCCGCGATGCCGAAGTTCCCCCACAAATCGCGGCTGTCGCTGGCGATCACGCCGCCTTTGGGCGCGAGGGTAAAGCGGGTGTACTTGGCCTTGCCGATCGTCTGGGTGACGACCGGGATGTTGAGCTGCGCGTCGTACTGCGCACGCCCGGAGCTCCATCGAATGACGTCGCCGTCGACCGAGACGTCGCCTTGGCGCATGCGCAAGGCGTACGCCGAGGTCGCTTGGACCTCGAAGGTCACGCCGCAAGTCTGGTCGGCGATGAGGCAGCGCCACAAAGCCCGGCGTTGGGGCGGCGGCGGCTCCGGATCGAGTCCATGCCGGGCGCGCAGCTCGGCGATGTCGGCGTCGCTGTAGTAGGGCGGGTCGCCTTCGCGCTCGGGCACGACGGTGTAGCGCTTGCCCTCGGGCTCGGGCGCGGCCTCTTCCGTCGGCGCGGCTTCTTCCGCCGGTGCGGCTTCTTCCGTTGGCACGGCTTCTTCCGTCGGCGTGGCCTCTCCCGCCGGCGCGGCCTCTTCCGTCGGCGCGTCCTCTTCCGTCGGCGCGGCCTCTTCGGCCGGCGTGGCTTCTTCCGCCGGCACGGCTTCTTCCGCCGGCGCGGCCTCTTCTGCCGGCGCGGCCTCTTCGACCGGCGCGATCTCTTCTCGCGTCGGCGGCGGTGCTTCGCCCTCGGGCGGCGCCGTCAGCAGCGAGCTCCAGATCGAAAGCGAGGCGATCAAGGTGTTCACAGGGCACCTCCCGCGAGCAGCCCCAGCACCAGCAAGCCAAAGACCGGAGCCCCGACCATCGCGTGGGTACGAAAGCCGAAGACGGCGCGCAGGTCACGATCGAGAAAGTCGGCCGAGCCAAAGAAGCTGGCCCACGGCCCCCAGCCCACCGCGACCTCGGCGTGGGTCCCCCAAAAGCGGCCCTGCGCGTCGAAGACCGTGGTCTGCACGCCGCCGACGCTCAAGTCCACATGCAGGGCGTTGCGCCGCTGCGACAACCAGATCTGATGGATCATCGAGATCCGCAGGCCCTCGAGGGTGCCGGTCTCCTCCACGTCGGCGAAGGGATCCGAGCTGCTGCCGCGCCCCGTGGCGATCTGCGGCGAGCCTTGGGAGTAGCTCACGGTCAGTCCGACCCCCCAAGGGTGGAAGCGTTCGCGCGCGAGCTGGAAGGGTCGCACCGTAAAGCCACCGCGCACGCGCCACTGGGTGTAGGCCACGTCGATACCGCGATCGCTGCCGACGATGTTCATGCCGACCCCGAAGTCGAAGTCGGCGAGCAAGCTGGCCTTGCAGCCGGCGTCTTCCCCGAAGCAAAAGGCCCCACCGCCGACGCCGAGCAAGGGCTGCCCGGGCCGGACCTTGGGGGTGGGCCAGTGGACCTCGCTGTCGGGCTCGCCCTCGTAAAAAGGCCCGAACTCGCCTTCGGGCGCGTCGGCCTCGCCCTCCAGGTCCTGCCCTGCCTGCTCGTCGCCCTCCGCGGCCGGGTCGGCCAGCGGCTCCGGATCCGGAACCGGCACCGGATCTTGGGCGGCCGCACCGAGCGGCCACAGGGAAATTGCGAGGATCGAGGCGAAAGTGCGCACGGCGACGTCCGTTGAACGGCCCGGGGGGCCGCAGCTTACCCCACAAATCCGAGTCGAATTCAGGGCTTCGGCGCCCTAGGCGCTCAGGCTACCGGGGTCGGCGCGCAGCCCCGAGTCGTGCGCCGACACCAGGCCGCCTCCGCGTGCTTTGGCCTGCAGACAGGCCCGCTGCGCAGCTTCGAGCAAGGCCGCCGCATCGTCGCTCGCCAGCGACTGCGCCAAGCCCAAGCTCGGCGTGCCGAAGCCCTGCAGCTTGCCTTGGATCCGTCGGCAGACGACTTTCGCGCCGCCGAGCTCGGTATCGGGCAACAAGAGTAGGTATCGCCCGGGCTCGGTGCGGCCGACATCGTCGACGCCGCGCACACAGCCCAAGACGATCCCATCGAGGTCCACGCCCTCGCTCACTTCGAGCTCGAGGCGGATCACGGTCACCCGGTGCCCGTAGCGGCGCGCGAGCGCCAGCGCGTGGGCACAGCGCTCGCCCATCTCACTCATCGGCCGCACGCGAGAGGCGCGCGGAACCTGGGACTCGCCGGGTCGGGCAGCGCGCTCGACCGGGCCCGTGCGCAGCTCGGCCCGGGATCTCTGCTCGCTGCTGCGGTCGGCGACGATCAGACAGCGCTGCCCCTCGAGCTCGAGGCGAGCGACGGCCAAGATCCGACGTCGACGCCCCACGCTGCCGTGCACCACCGCCGGGCTTTGCGGGCCCAGCCGCGAGGGCAGCCCCTCGAAAGCGGGGAGCTCGGGCAAAAGCGCATGCAAGTCGCTGCCCAGCGGCGGGGTCGAGAAGCCCAGGAGCTCGCAAAATCCCTCGGAGCTCTCGCCGAGGGTGCCGTCCTCGCGGACCACGGCCGCGCCGGCCCCAGTTGCGTCGACGGCCGCAAAGATGCCACCCCAGCTGTCCACGGGATCAGGATAGCGGATCTGCGCCCTTGGCCCCAAAATCGCGGCCGTCGAGGTAGGGCAAGACGAAGATGAAGGCCATGCCCGGCAAGGTCGCCAAGAAGGTGAAGGCGAAGTAGTTCGCGTAGCCCAGCTCGGTGGCCAAAAATCCGCTGACGGTACCGGCCAAGGTGAAGCCCACGCTCATCAGGGCCGAGACGAGAGCAAAGTGCGCAGCCTTGTGGGCGGGCGAGCAGGTGCGCATCAAAAAGACCATGAGCACGGCGATCCCCAGGCCCTCGCCGGCGCGCTCGAAGGCGATGATCCCGTAAAGCAACCAGCTTTGGTGGAGCTCGAATCCAGCGACCCCCGCGTAGAGCAGGTTCAAGGTGTTCTGCGCGAGCACGAAGGGCCAGATCCAGCGACGCAGGCCTTGGCGCGCGATCAGCTTGCCGCCGAAGATCGTCGCGGTGAACAAGGCGACCACACCGATGGTCCCGTTGGCCCAGCTGTAGTCGTCGATCCCCATGCCCGCCTCGCGAGTCATGAAGGCCATCTTCATCTTGCCCAAGAAGCTCTCACCGAGCCGGAAGGTCAAGGTGAAGCCCAAAATAATTCCGACCTTGGGCTGCGACAAAAAGTCGAGCAGCGACACGGCGAAGGGCGACTCGGCGTCGGCCAAGCGCCGCTTGAGGTAGGGCAGCGAACCCAAGGCGATGGCGATGGCCGAGGCGAGCACGACCGCGGACCATTTGACGACGTCGTCGAGCCCGACCCGATCGCGCAGCAGGTAGGCGATGGCCGCGATGGCGACGCCGATCAACAAGATCCGCAGGCGCAACAAGCTGACGAAGAGCGCCCGGATCGATCGCTCGCTGCGCTCGAAACGAGGCAGATAACGCCCGTGAAAGACGAGCAGCAGGCCCATCAAGCCGGCCGCGGCTGCGCTGGCCGCGAACCATCCGGCCTTAGCCCCCAAGGCGATCAGTGGGCCCGAGACCACCAGCACCGCGACGCGGTAGGCGGTCGCGCGGTAGCCGACGTAGTCCGACTGTCCGTCGTCGTTCAAGGCGGCGAGGTAGTAGGCATCGATCGCGATGTCGTGGGTGGCCGCGACAAAACCCATCCCCACGAAGAGCGCGGACAAGAGCGCCAAGCTCGCGCCGCTTTGCACGAAGAGGGCGACGAGCACCAAGACGGCCGAGAGCACGATCTCGGTGAGCAAGAGCCAGCGTCGCGTCGTCCCAAAACGATCGAGCCAGGGCCCCCACAAGAACTTGAGGTTCCAAGGCAGATGGAACAGCGAGGTCAGGCCCAGGGCCTGCAAGCTCGCGCCCATCGAGATGAAGATCGCCTCGGAGAGGTTGTGGACCACCGCGTAGGGAAAGCCCTCGGCGAAGTTCGTCGAGGCCACCCACACGTGCGGCGAGCGCAGGCCCTTGCCCTTTTGCCCCGGCCCGGGCAGTGGCCCAGAATCTGGCCCAGAATCTGGCCCAGAATCTGGCCCAGACTCCGGCCGCTGGGGGGCGGCACTGGGCGGGGGCGTCGCGTCGGCCACACTCTCGGGTAGCACGCGGGGCTCTCGGGGCAGAGTTTTTGGCATGGCCGAAGCGGGGGTCCACAGGGGGTCCACGGCGGGAATTCCCGGGTTTGGCGCGCCTTCGCTATGGTCGCGCGGTGGACCACCCCGCCCCGCTGCAAAGTGACGCGGAGATCCGTTTCGACCGGATCCGCGCCCGCGTGGCTTGGGTCTTGGCCCCGCTGGTGGCCTTCGCCTTGCTCTTCGCCCCCCTCGGCGGGCTCGAGGGCGCCGCGCGCCAGGTGGCGATCATCGACGCGGTGGTCGTCATCTTGTGGATCGGCGAAGCCGTGCCCTTGTGGGTGCCGGCCGTCCTCGGTCCGGCCGCGGCGTGGGCGGTGGGCGCGACCGACTTCGGGGGAGCCTTCGCGCCCTTCGTCCACGACCTCATCTTGCTTTTTTTGGGTGGCTTCGTGCTCGCGGCCGGCCTGGCCCGACGCGGGGTCGACCGGCGCGTCGCCTTGTGGACCCTGGCCCGACCCTGGGTGGACGGCCGGCCCGGGCGGGCGCGCTTCGCCATCGCCTCGGTCGCCTTCGTGTTCTCGATGTGGATCTCGAACACCGCAACGACGGCCATGATGGTCCCCATCGCGCTGGGCTTGTGCGCCAACCTCGAAGCGGCGGGCGAAGGCCCCAGCGCAGGTGGCCGCGCGGGCCAGGCCCGGTGGACCGAGGGCACCTTGTTGGCCTTGGCCTACGGCGCGAGCTTGGGCGGGGTGTGCACGCCGATCGGCACCGCCCCCAACATGATCGCGATCAACCACCTGCAAGAGACCCTCGGGCTCGACATCGACTTTCTGGGTTGGATGCGCTTCGCCGTTCCGATCGGGGTGATCGCCTTCGTCTGCGTGCTGTGGCTGGCCCAGCGCAAGTTCCCCGCGCCCGTCGCCCGCCTCGAATCGCTCACCCGACAAAGCGCGCGGGCCATGGCCGAGCTCGGGGCCGTGCGTCGCTCCGAGCGCCGGGTCGTCGCCGTCTTCGGGCTCGCCGTCTTCTTGTGGGTCGCCCCCGCCTTCGTGCGCCTCTTGCTCGGGGACGGCCACGCGCTCGTCAGCTGGGGGCAGCGCTGGCTCGAGGAGGGCTGGGTCGCCGTCGCTTGTGCGGCGCTGCTCTTGCTGATCCCGCACGGCGACCCGGCCCGTCCCGACGAGGGTCGCTTCTTGTTGCGCCCGCGCGAGGCCATCGACATCGACTGGGGGACCTTGTTGTTGTTGGGTGGGGGCTTCTCGCTCGGCAAGCTCACCTTCGCCACGGGCTTGGCGGCCGAGATCGGCGACGGCGTGTTGGCGCTCGCCCCCGGCGGTGCCTTTGGCCTGTTGGCCGTGGCGACGATCTTGGTGCTCTACTTGACCGAGCTGACCTCGAACACGGCGACCACCTCGATGATGCTGCCGGTCTTGACCCCGGCCGCGCTCGCCGCCGGCTACCCGCCGATCCCCGTGGCCTTGTGCGTGACGATGGCCGCGAGCTTCGCCTTCATGATGCCGGTCTCGACGCCGCCCAACGCGATCGTCTACGGGACCCGACGCGTCCGCATCACCTCGATGATCCGCTTTGGAGCCTGGCTCGACCTGGCGGGCATCGCCATCTTGCTGGCCGCAGGCGCGTGGCTCTTGCCGCAGCTCAGCTGGTGAGGCCGACGCCCTCGTCGAGAGACTCGCGCGCGGCCGCCTCGCGCTGCGCGTTCCAAGCCTCGACGCGCGGGTTCATCACGCGAAACCACAAAGGCGGCACCAAGGCGGTGAGCAGCATGGTCGCGTAGCCGGCCGGCAGCTGGGGCACGTCTTCGTAGTGGCGCAGCTGGTCGTAGGGACGGCTCGCCAAGTAGTGGTGATCCGAGTGGCGCGCCAGATTGAAGAGGTACCAGTTGGAGATCCGGTGCGCGGAGTTCCACGAGTGCTGCGGGCGCACCCGCTCGTAGCGACCCGAGGCCGTCATTGCGCGCTCGAGACCGTAGTGCTCGATGTAGTTGATGATCTCCAGCAAGCTAAAGGCGATCACCCCCTGCACCAGGAAGTAGAGCAACCCCCAAGGGCCGAGGGTCCAGGTAACGAGCGCGAGCAACCCGACCCACAAAAGGGCGTAGCGGATCCGGCGGTCGGCCCAAGGCTTCGGCTTTTGCTTGGCCACCCGCGCGCTCTCGATCCGCCAAAAACTGCGCAGGCTGCCCAGCACCACCCGGGGGTAAAAGGCGAAGATCGACTCGCCGAAGCGCGAGCTGGCCGGATCGGCCGGCGTGGCGACGTGCCGATGATGACCGTGCACGTGCTCGACGCAAAAGTGCGGGTAGCTGACGAAGAGCATCAGGGCCTCGGCCGACGCCCGCTCGAAGGCGCGCCGACGGTGCATGAGCTCGTGGGCGATGGTGATCCCCGCCGCTCCGTTCACCACCCCGAGCGAGAGCAGCATGCCGACTTGCTCCCACGCCGCGAAATCGCCCCTGACCATCTCGACGATGGCGAAGACCGAGACGCCGATCTGGGCCGGCGCCCACAACCACAAGGGCAGATCCGCCGCGCGCCGCCGCGGCGCGTCCTCGGTGGGGTTGCGTGTCTCGAGCCCACCGAGCGCATCCATGATGGGGACGCACAACAAGACGAAGCCGACGCCGGTCCAAGTCCACGGCCCTTGCCACAGCGCGCCGAGAACGAGCCAAGGCAAGAGGGTGAAGACGAGCAGGTGGGGCAAGGTCGCCATCGCGGCGCCCCATCTTAGCAAGGCGGACGCGTGCGCGGTGGTGTAGGGTGGGCCCGGAGACTCCGCATGCCGAAACTCGCGATCCAGTGCACCAACCTGCGCACCCAAAACGGCAAGCTCGTGGCCGTGGCCTGGAAGGACCCGGCCACCTTTCGCTCCGACGATCTCGAGCGGGCGGCGGGCAGCGCCAGCGCCGCCATCGACGGCGAAGCGGTGACCCTCGACTTCGGTGAGCTCCCCGCCGGCAAGTACGCCGTGGCCGTCCTCCACGACGAAAACGAGAACGACAAGCTCGACGTCACCCCGCTTTTGCAGCTGCCCACCGAAGGCATGGCCTTTAGCCGCAACCCGAAGATGGGCCTCAAAGGCCCCAGCTGGGACGACTGCGCCTTCGACCTGAACGCCGACACGGTCTTGCCGATCGAGATCAAGTACTGGCGCTGAGGGGGCTTTTGCGGCCGAATCGAAAGAGTTGGTCGCAGCCGATGGACTCGAGATCCGCCGCGCCCTCGCCCTCGCCTCGCAAGCGCGCGTAGCCCTCGGCGCAACGGGACAGGACTTCGGCGGCGGCGCTGCGCGGATCGTGCTCACCGCTGGCGACCAGCAAGTTGGCGAGGTGGGCGAGCTCCCACCGCCGCTCGCGGCTGGCCTTCGGTCCCAGCGCGGCCAGGCCGGCTCGAAAGGCCCGTTGGGCTCGACTCTCCAAACTCGGCGCGAAGCTGGCCTTCGCCTCTCGTTCGCGCTGCGCCGCTTCGAGGGCGGCGCGCAGCTCGGCCGGGAGCGAGGCGAGGTCGGCGGCCGCACCCGCGGACTGCACCGCCAGCTTTCCCGCCGCGCGTCGGTAAGCGGCCGTGATCGCATCTCGCTCGGGCAAGGACGCGCAGCCCGAGTCATCGATCCGCAAGAAGGCGCGCGCGTCCGAACGCGCGACGTAGCCCCGGTCCGCTCGCCGATCCTCGCGGCCCGCATCGGCGTCCTCGTCGAGGGTCTCGGCCGCGCTCAGCAAAGCCTGCAAGCCCTCGAGACCCTCACGCGACTCCAGGTACTCGGTCGATGCGCGCGCGCAGGCGTCGAGGATCTCCTCGGCGAATTCGTGGTCGTGCTGGTCGAGAGCCGTCAGCGCCGTGATCAGCTCGTCCCAATAAAGTGGCTGGCGCGCGACCAGAGTGTAGTCGCCGAACTCGAGGTACAAGCTCGCGTCCAGCGCCCGCTCGACCAGCTCGGCCTCGTGCCTCGAGACCCCCGCCATCCCCAGGCCGAAGGTCTCGACGTCGAGGACGTGCAGCTGCGCGTGCAGGCCCAAGGCGACGGTCTCGAGCGGCAGCTCGGCCAGCCGCGCCACGCAGTGGGCCTCACCGCCTTCGAGCATCAAGCTCAGCCAGGTCCCAAAGGCAGCCGGATCGAAGTCCCCCTCTTCGTCCCACCACGCGTCGTCCGTCATCTGCTCGAACTGCTGCGGCGTGGCCATCGCCAACAGGCCACCGGCCTCCTCGAGACCCAGGGCGTCGAGCAAGCTCCGAAAGAGCTCGGCTGGAAGTAAGGGCAGCGCCTCGACGAGCTGCGGGCTGTCGAGCCATCGAAGGACGAGGGCCTGCGGACCGGATTTGGGAGGCACCACGACCGGGCGAATATGACGAGGGCCGCCGAAAATGCACGCCCGCCGGGCCGCCGCCAACTCACCGACCTCGCGCGCGAAGGCTGCTATCCTAGGGCTGCCTCGGTGATGCCGGGTCGCCGCGCGGGCGACCCGCCCCCAGCCTCCACCGAGACCCGGCCCCGACGCATGCGTGCCCTCGCTTTCGCGACCCTTCTCACCGCCACCCTCCCCGTCGTGGCCCTGAGCGCCTGCAAGGACACGACACGCCCTGATGGGGGGAGCGGTCCCTTGGCCGTCGGCGCCGAGGTCCCGGCCTTGTCGGCCCCGGATCACCGCGGCGAGACCGTCGACCTGCGCAACATGCCGGGTAGCTTCGTCGTCTACTTCTACCCACGCGACGGAACCCCCGGCTGCACCAAGGAGGCCTGCGCCTTTCGGGACGCCTGGAGCCGATACGAGGCGGCCGAAGTCGCCGTCGTCGGTGTCTCCACCGACTCCGTCGAGTCCCACCGGGAGTTCGCCGAGACACACCAGCTCCCCTTCGCCTTGGTCTCGGACGTGTCGCAGAGTTGGGCGAGTGCCTTCGGCGTCGCCACCCGTCTGGGCATGAGCGAGCGGATCAGCTTTTTGGTGGGCCCGCAGGGCCGGATCGCAAAGGTGTATCCAGGCGTGGATCCTGGCGTCCACGCCAGCGAAGTGCTCGAGGACGCGGCCGTGCTCACGCGCGCCGACACGCACTGAGTTCGCGAGCAGCGCGCGCCGACACCCACTGAGTTCTCGAGCAGCGCGCAGCGATCCTCCACACTGGCGCGCGGTCTTCGCCCAATTTCGACGTCGATTCGACGACTCGGGGGTCGACGCGGCGCTATGCTGTGGCCATGCGTTCGGCTGGGGCCTGGGGCCTGCTTGCCTTGTCTTGTTTGAGTCTCGGATGCGCTGGCGGCGGTAGCGGCGACGGCGGCTCTGGCTCGTCGACCTTCACCGAGGGAGGTAACTCTGCCTCCGACTCCGCCGAGGACGAAACGTCCGAGTCCGAAACGTCCGAGTCCGAGTCCGAGTCCGAGTCGACGGAATCGGAGAGTTCCGACACCCAGGCGACAGGCGATGGGGATGGCGATGGCGACGGCGATGGCGACGGCGACGGTGATGGCGATGGCGATGGCAACGGTGATGGCGATGGCGACGGTGATGGCGATGGCGACGGTGATGGCGATGGCGACGGTGACGGCGATGGGGACGGCGATGGGGATGGCGATGGCGATGGGGATGGGGACGGTGATGGCGATGGCGATGGCGATGGCGACGGTGATGGCGATGGCGACGGTGACGGCGATGGTGATGGTGATGGTGATGGCGACGGCGACGGCGATGGTGCCGCCGTCTGCGGGAACGGAAACATCGAGGCCGGAGAGGCCTGCGAGTCCGGCAATCTCAACGGCGAGGACTGCAACACACGCGGCTTTGCGACCGGAACGCTCGCGTGTGCCAGTTGCCAGTTCAATACGAACGGCTGCACGCCGGCCTACACCCAGGGCTTCGAGAACGGCCTACTGGGCTCCGAGTTCAACTCGGGCGGCATCTCTTTGTGGTCGGTGACCCTGGCGACGGCGGCCGTGGGGATCCGCTCCGTCACTTCGCCGGCGGGCGCACTCAACGACGAGACCTACTGGCTCGACTTGACGCTCAGCTTCGACGTTCCGGGAAGCATCGCCTTCGACTACCGCGTCAGCTCCGAGGCGGGTTTCGACCGCCTTTGGTTCTATATCGATGGCTCGCCACAAGGCTCATGGTCCGGTGAGACCGGCTGGACGCAAAGCGCGGCCTACCCCGTCAGCGCGGGGAACCACACCTTCCGGTGGTCCTACGAAAAGGACTTTGCCGGCTTCGACGGCAGCGACCAAGCCTGGGTCGACGACATCGTCACGGTCAACGGCTACGCTCCCTAAACGACACGCCCGCTCAAAAGCAGGCGTTCGGTTCGCAGTCGCCTTCGCGCATCACCGCGTTGCCGGCCCCGATCGCACACCACTCGGGCATGCCCTCGGGCTCGCCTTCGTACAGCCAGGGGCTGTCA
>JAUIJR010000663.1 GCA_030431075.1 Polyangia bacterium
ACCTGTGCCGCGGTGCAGCTCGCCCCGCCGATCAAGCCCCCCACTTTCACGACGAGTACGTCATCAGCTTGCAGCTGCGAGGCGAGGCCGCCTGTCGCGTCGGCGGCGAATCGCTGCGACTCGGCCCGGGCGACTTCGTGCTGATCAACCCGCAGCAGGTGCACGCGGCCGAGGCCCCGCGCGTCGGCGAAGAGGCCGAGAGCGAGTACGTGACCTTGTACGTCGAGCCGCGCTTGGTGGCCGCCTTGCTCGACGACGTCGAAGGCGAGACCACCTGCCCCGAGTTCGTGACCGCCCACGCCCCGCGCCGTGGGGACCTCGCCCGCAAGCTCCTCGAGATCCTCGAGGTCGCCGCCGACGACGGTGACCCGACCAGCGAGTCCACCCGCGCCGCGGTCGAAGGCGCGATGCAAGAGCTGCTCGTCGCGATCTTCGAAGACTTCTCCAACCTTCGCATCCCGATGCAGCGCTCGACGGCTCGCGTCGGCCATCGCAAGGTCGCCCAGGCCCTCGAGTTCATGCGCAGCTTGCCGCGTGCCGATGGCTCGCCCCGCCCCACCACCGAGGAGCTCGCGGCCGTCGCCGGCCTTTCGAAGTTCCACTTCATCCGCGAGTTCGAGCGCCACGTGGGCATGACCCCCGGCGCCTACCTGCGCATGCTTCGACTCACCGAGGCCACCCGCTTGCTGCGCGCCACCCAGCTGCGCGTCTCGGACATCGCCTTGAACGTCGGCTTCGCCGACCACCCCAGCTTCTCGCGCTCCTTCACGCGCACCATGGGCATGACGCCGGTGGCCTACCGCCGGATCTGGGCGGACTGAGGGGACGCCCTCGCGCGAACGAAGCCCGCTCGGCCCCGTGCCGCGCGGGCTTTTGTCGTTGCGCGCTTTGGGCCTCGCGCGAGCTTTGCCCTTTGGAGCGGCCCGCCCAAAAAAAGACACCCCGTGAGCACCATGCTCACGGGGCGTCGTTGCGTTGCGTTGCGTTGGGGTTGATGCGCGAGATTCAGCCTTCGACCGTAAAGGCGAAGGTGGCTCGCTCGTGGATGTCACCGACGACGATGTCGACGTCCAAGCTCCAATCGCCGGCGCGGTCCAGGACCACCCCTTCGATCTCGTAGACGCCGTCGCCCTCGTACTCGACCTCGGGAACCACACCCATGATGTGGTTCTCGTCGAGCATCGCCGCGCTCAGGCTCACCTCGGCACGACCGATCCCGCGACCTTCGTTCTCGGGATTGGCGTAGTCGGGAACCGCCACGCGGACGTAAAAGTTGTTCTCGCCGACCGTGGGCTCGCCGTCCTCGTGGAAGAGGGTGGCGGAGAAGGCCTGGTCGTCGGTCATGATGGTCTGGCCGTCGATGTAACGGCCGGCGACCTCGCCCTCGCCCTCGCCCTCGGTGCATCCCGGAGCGATGATGAAGGTGGAGGCGACGAGAAGGCTTCCCATAAAGCGGCGCAACATGCCCCACCTCATCGCAAGTCTCGATCCAAGCTTCCCCTGGCGCTAAGTTACTGAAATTACTAGGCGGCCATCGGCGTCAAGTTATCCGCAGACGCGCGCTGGCGACTCCTCTTGCCAGGCAGCGCCGTCGATCCGGCAAGTAGTCTAGCCACCTACTCTGTACGATCTCACCGGTACATGTCGCCTATCTACGCACATACGCGCACATCGATTCCCCCGCTCCGATCTGCGCGCCCCACGCGAAAGGGGCCGCCGATCCGGAGATCCGACGGCCCCGACAGCCCCTTGGGGCGTGCGGCTCGCGCGGCTACATGTGCTCGATGACGGCCGAGCCGAAGGCGGAGCACTTGAGCAAGGTCGCCCCTTCCATCTGGCGATGGAAGTCGTAGGTGACCGTCTTGGCTCCGATGGCGCCGTTCATGCCCTTGACGATGAGGTCGGCGGCTTCGGTCCAGCCCATGTGCCGGAGCATCATCTCGCCGGACAAGATGACCGAGCCCGGGTTGACCTTGTCTTGGCCCGCGTACTTGGGCGCGGTGCCGTGGGTCGCCTCGAACAAGGCCACGCCGGTGTCGTAGTTGATGTTGCCGCCGGGGGCGATGCCGATGCCACCCACGCACGCGGCGAGGGCGTCGGAGACGTAGTCCCCGTTGAGGTTCATCGTGGCGATGACCGAGTACTCGGCGGGGCGGGTCAAGATCTGCTGCAAGAAGGCGTCGGCGATGACGTCCTTGACCACGATCTCGTGGCCGTCCTTGACGACCTTTTGCCAGGGTCCGCCGTCGATCTCCTCGCCGCCGAACTCGGTCT
>JAUIJR010000129.1 GCA_030431075.1 Polyangia bacterium
GCCCGGGTCCCGAATCTCGCCGCCCACATAGATGGCCGC
Organism: Polyangia bacterium; assembly: GCA_030431075.1. Classification (GTDB taxonomy): domain Bacteria; phylum Myxococcota_A; class Polyangia; order Nannocystales; family Nannocystaceae; genus JAUIJR01. Next base: position 40 of record JAUIJR010000129.1, read on the forward strand.
GTTCCAGCCCGAGTAGGCGAAGTAGACCCCGAGGTAGGCGCGGCCGATGTCGGCGAGATCGAAGGCACCGGCCCCTGCGCTCTGGCTCACCTGCGTGGCCGCCTCGGCCCCGGCCAAGGCGCTGGTCTCCCCGCTGGCCAAGACGGCCACCGAGCTGATCAACAAGACCACCAAGGGGATCGAGGTGACGATCACCTGCACCACCCCCGAGATCTTCACGCCGATGTGGTTCAAGGCCGTGAGCGCGACGATCAACATCGCCGCGCACAGATGCGGCGTGGCCATCTCGAAGCCGATCAAGCTGACCTGCTCGGGCATCGGTGTGCCCAAGACGCGGTCGTAGAGCACGGGCAGCTGAAAGCTCGAGGTGGCCACGGCCACCGAGGCCAGCGAGCCCGGAAAGATCACCAGCAGCTGTAGCCAGCCGGCCGCGTAGGCGACGCCCGGTCCCCACGCCCGGCGCAGGTAGGCGTAGTCGCCCCCGTCGCGGGGCATCATCGCGCCGAGTTCGGCCAGGGCCAGCGCCCCGCACAAGGCCGCGACCCCGCCGAGCAGCCACATGCCCAAAAAGCTCCAGGGCCCGGCCACGCCGGCGGCGACCTTGGCCGGGGTGATGAAGATTCCGATCCCGAGCATCGAGCCCGCGACCAGCGCAAAGGCCGGAAGCGCGCCGAGCTGCCGCGAGGGCTCTCGGACGCCCTCAGCGCCCGAATCCGAGGCCTTCGACCCCGACTGCCCCGCCTCCCGTTGTTGCGCGTCCCTTTCCACCCGGATGGGCGCCTTATCGCAAAAAGCGCCCGCATTGTCGCCAAATTTGCTCTTTTGACAGCCTCCAGGGCCACCGCTACCTTCCGCGATACTCATGACGCTTCGGCCCCGCACGCCGCGTACGACGCCCCACGCGCTCGCGGCCTTCCGCCTCGGCCTACGAAGCATCATCGCGGCGTCGGCGCTGCTCGCAGCCGCCTGCGCCAACGGTCCCGACCTCTCGGCCGACTACGGCCAGACGGCCCGCGAGAACTACGAGCTCGCGGTCGCGGAGTTCACCGATCGCGACTGGGAAGAGGCGGTCGCCTACGCGGACTTCGTCCGCATCCGTTTCCCCTTCTCGCGCTACGCCGTCGAAAGCGAGCTGCTGATCGCCCGCGCCGAGTTCGCGGAGGGCAACCACATCACGGCCCAAGACGCGTTCAAGCAGTTCGCCAAGCTGCACCCCACGCACGAGCACGTGCGCAACGGCTGGGTCTCCTACATGGCGGCGGCGGCGGCCTGGATGGCGGCGCCCGAGAGCTTCTTTTTACTCCCGCCCCACTACCAGCGCGACCAATCGCTGATCCGCAGCGCCAAGGTCGAGCTGCTCCACTTCCTCGACCACTACCCGGACTCGCCCCTGCGCGAAGAGGGCATGGACTTGCTCGACGCGGTGAACCGGCGCCTGCTCGAGCACGAGCTGTACGTGGCCAAGTTCTACTTGGACCGCGACCGCCCCCGCGCGGCGGTCTCCCGCCTCGAGTCGGCACACGACAAGTTCCCGGGCGTGGGCATGGACGCCCAGGTCCTCTTCTTGCTCGGGGTGACCTACCTGCGCCTGGACGAGATCGAGCTGGCCCGCGAGACCTTCACGGAGCTCAAAAACCAGCACCCCAAGCACCACAAGGGCGCCCAAGCGGAGCTCTACTTGGGCTACATCCTCGACGAATACGGCCCGGCCGACCCCGACCGCCCGCGCCCGCCCGACAGCCGCCCGATTCCCAAAACGCCGGTCCGCCCCAAGGATCTGCCCGGAAAGCGCCGCGCGAAGGCGGGCCCCAAGGCGCCCAAGCCCTCCAAAAAAGCCGGCGGCGAAAGCAAGAGCCCGAATCCGAGCCCGGCCCCGGAACCGGCAGCCACCCCCGCGGCACCCCCCGCGGCAACCCCCGCCGCAACGCCAGCTGCGACGCCGGCGATGGGCGCGGCGAGCACCCCGAGCCAATAGCCCGCTCGTCGCGCATGTGAGCCCACGCGTGGGGAGCTGCGCCCGCTTGGTCGTAGACTTCGCGCGACCATGGATGCACAGACGAAGCGGGACCTGGCCCTCGGACGTGAGCACTACGCAGCGGGCGAGTACGCCGAGGCCGAAGCACCCCTTCGTCGCGTACTCGACAAGCACGACGGCTTCGCGGACGTGCACAACATGCTCGGGGTGATCGCCTACCAAAGCGGCGACCCCGAGACGGCGGCGACGGCCTTTGGCCACGCGCTGAAGCTGAACCCGGCGTACAACGAAGCGGCCCTCAACTACTCGGTAGTGCTCAACGAGCTGGGCCGCTACGACGAGGCCCGCGAAGCGTACGCGGGCGTGAAAGCAGAGCGCGCGGCGCAACCCAGCGGCGCGGACGAGCTCGACGGCTTCATCCGCGGCAAGATCGCGAACCTGCACGCCAAAGTGGCCGAAGCCTACGTGGCCTGTGGCATCTACGCCCCCGCGATCGAAGAGCTGCGCACGGCCTTGGACCTGTGCCCCAATTTCGCCGACCTGCGCGTGAAGCTGGCGGTGGCCCTGCGCGACGCGGGCCTACGCGAAGAAGCCCTCGAAGAACTCGAAGGCGTCCGCGAGGACAAACCCAAGTACGTCGACGGCCGCGTCCAACTCGGCCTCACCTACTGGTCCCTCGACCGCAAACCCGACGCCCGCGGCGAGTGGGAGACGGTGTTGGAGCTGGATCCGAAGAATCGGAGCGTGAAGGCGTATTTGTCGATGGCGAAGGACTGAGGGGAGGGCCTCGGCGAGCTACGGCGTGGTGCCGGAGTCGGTGCAGCAGCAGGTGTGCCAGTCGAAGCCGGGCACGACTGCGGAGCATGGGGCGTTGGAAGAGCCGATATCGGAACCGCCTCCTGGGACCTTGCACGCTCCTTCCACGAGGAAATCAACAGACGTATAGCCAGGCGTCCCGATCGAGAAAAAGCAGCCGGCCTCGACGCACTGCTCCCCGATCGACTGACACGCTTCGTCGCAGGTCTGCGGCTCGTCGAAGCATTCGGCGGTCGCCGGCGGGCACGCACCGTCGATACATCGCGCTCCCAAGTAGCGATCCGTCCGACACACGACGCCGCAACTCCCACAGTTCTCCGGATCCTCATAGAACGACGGGTCCGGCGTACAAGGCGGCGTCTGGCACAACCCGTCGATGCAAGCCAGCTCCCCGCCCAGGCACTGTCCCTCCAAACACCCACACCCCTCCGTCCCAGGCGTGCACCCGTCCGAGCTCTCTCCGCTCGTCGTCGTCGACGTCATCGTCCCCTCTTCCCCCTCCGATCCCGCGCTCGAGCTCGTCGTCAGCGACGTCACGCCCGTGTTCGTGATCCCATCATCCCCCGAGTCCTCCTCCCCGCTCGCCGCACACGCCAGCGACACGAACAACGCCAAGCCGAGCGGACCACTGCGTCGATTCATCGCCGTCGAGTCTACGCCCAATAGTGCGGGGGCTCTAGGCACGAATGCCTCATTCCGCGAATACCTCCGCTAGCGACTCGGCCGGCTGAACTCGGTCCAGATAGCGCTCGAGCGTGCCGAGTCCGGCTGCCTCGACCCGGGCGTGGGCCGCAGCGTCGAGCTCGCCGAACTTGCTCGCCAACAGGATGTGTAGCGCCCTACGGTGGCCCTGCGCGTAGCCGAGCTCGAATCCAATTGCGTAGACCAACTTGTATCCGATCTCGAGGCCAAGCTTCGCGCTCTCGGCCTGACTCTCCTGGTAGTTTTTCGCCATCCGTACCTCCACTGGCCGCGCCAGCTCGATGATCGTCGCACAAATGCGCTCGGCGTGCCCGAACGCGCCCGCTTGCATCCCCCCACGATCTTCGGCCTAGACTCCGCTTCCATGGCCTTTCGCCTCGAGCCCGAGTTGCGGGCGCAGATGTTGGTGCCGCCGCGCCTGAGTGCAGATGTGCCGGGGATTGCGAGTGAGGGTGGCGGGCGGATCAAGGCGCGGCCGGAGGATTTTGTCGTCTCCGAGGAGCTCGCCTACGAGGCCAGCGGCGAGGGGCCGCAGCTCTTGTTCACCATGACCAAGCGCGGGCTCAATACGAACGACGCCGTCGCGCGCTTGGCTCGGCATTGCGCCGTCCCCAAGACCGAGATCGGGGTCGCCGGGCTCAAGGACAAACAGGCCGTCACCACGCAGTGGGTCAGCGTGCCCGCGCACCGCGAGGCGCAGCTCGAGAGCTTTTCGGATCCCGACATTCGCTTGGGGCCCGGCACCTTGCACGGCAACAAGATCAAGCGGGGGCATGCGCGGGCCAACCACTTTGCGATCGTCGTGCGTGGTGTGCATGAGGACTGGGACGCGCGCCTCGACGCCAAGCGAGCGCGGCTCGCGAGCGGCGTGCCCAACGGCTACGGCGCCCAGCGATTTGGGCACGAGGGTCGCAACCTCGAAGCCGGGCTCGCTTGGTTGGCGCGCGGGGGTCGGGGCAAGCGCTTGCCTTCGGTCGTCGCCAACGCCGGGCAGTCCGGGCTCTTCAACGCCTACTTGCACCGACGCTTTGCGCAGGTCGGGGCGGGCTACCTCGCGGGGGATGTCATGCAGACCTCGCGTGGGGGTCTTTTTTGTGACGACGACGATGCCGCGATCGGCGAGCGCTTTGGCGCGGGCGAGATCGCCGTGACCGGGCCGATCTATGGGGCCAAGATGCCCTGGCCGCGAGCCGACAGTCCCAGCGAGGCGCTCGAGTTGGCGCTGTTGCGCGAGATCGGCATGGATCGGGATTCTCTCCAGGCCGCCAAGCGGATCTCCGGGTCGCGGCGGCCAACGATGCTGCCGGCGATGGAGATCCAGGCTACGGCTGAAGGGGCAGATAAAGGGCTGGACGCTGGCGTCCGGCTCGAATTTGCGCTCCCCGCGGGCGCTTACGCGACGATCTTGCTCGCCGAGCTTTTGGGGGACGGCTGAGCTTCGCTTTGGTGTTCGAAACCAAGGCGGCACACGCTGCATCCAAAGGGCCGCCAGCCCGGCAAAAAGGCCCGAAAACGGGCGGCTCACTGGCCGTTCGCGGGGTCATCGGCTAGGGTTCGCCCGCCCGCGGCGAACAAGGTTTGCCCAGGGTCCCCGCGAGACAACGATGTTTGATCTGACCGAGAAGTTCCTCCAGCTCGCGCTCCTCGGGGCCAACTGGGTGTTGTGGATTTTGGTGTTCCTTTCGGTGGCCAGCGTCGCGCTGGTCTTCGAGCGCTGGCTCTACTACCGGGGTCTCGACGGCAAGGACGCCGCGCTGACCGACGGCCTCAACAAGGCCCTGGCCAAAGGTGACCGCGAGGCCGCCCGCAAGCTCGTCAAGGGCGTCGAGTCGCCCGGGGCCAAGCTCGTCGCGGCCATGCTCGAGGGGGCCGATCGCGGCGCCGCCGCGGCCGGAGCGCTGCTCGACGGCATGCGCGCGCGGACCAAGATCAGTCTCGAGCGCAACTTGGCCTTTTTGGGCACCGTCGGCTCCAACGCGCCCTTCATCGGGCTCTTCGGCACGGTCCTCGAGATCTTGCGCGTCTTCAACTTGCTCGGTGAGTCCGGCGTGACCTCGGCCGACCAGGCCAACGACATCATGACCGGCATCTCCGAGGCCTTGGTGGCCACCGCCATCGGCTTGTTGGTCGCCATCCCCGCCGTCATCGCCTTCAACGCCTTCCAGCGTCGGGTCAAGCGGCTCATGTCCGAGGGTGACGCGCTCGCCGGCATGGCGCTGGCCATGCTCAACGGCGAACCGAAGAAAGACGCCTGAGGCGAGGCGGCAGCGAAGGAGGCGACATGGCCGGAGCAAACTTCGACGACGACGATGGCATCAACGCCATCAACATCACGCCGATGGTCGACATCATGTTGGTGTTGCTCGTCATCTTCATGGTGACGACCACCACCATCAACCAGATGCAGGGCATGCAGATCGACAAGCCCGACGCCAAGACGGGTCAGAAGATCGAGGACCTGCCCAAGCACATGATCGTCGCGTGCCGCGACGACGGGGTGTTCTTGGTCGACGGCGAGGAGATGAAGGACGACGCCATGCTCGTCGCCAAGATCAAAGCTGGCGTCGCCGAGAACCCCGACATCCAAGGCGTCCTCATGTGTGACGAGGAGGCCAAGGTCGGCGGCATGATGCATCTGCTCGACGTCATGCGCGACAACGGCATCAAGAAGTACGCCGTCGCCACCGAGCCGCCCAAGCCCAAGGGCGCGGCGCCCACTCCCTAGTTTCTCGCTCGTCCCTTCTGGACCGACGTAGCCATGTCCTACTTGCCGCTGCTCGCCGAAGCGAAGTCGAGTGGCTTCGACATCACGCACGCGTTTTTGATCGCGGTCGCGCTGATCTTCGGCTGGCTCTTTTACGACTTCATCCGGCAGTCGAAGGGGCGCTCGACCCTCTCGACGATCATCGCCGTCGTTGCCCACGTGCTCTTCATCGCCTTTTTGGGGCTGGACCTCGAGGGCATGGGCTGCGGGGTCGAGGACGAAGAAGAAGAGAAGGTCTACGAGTTCGAGGTGGCCGAGCTGCCGCCGGAGCCCGAGCCCGAACCGGAGCCTGAGCCCGAACCGGAGCCCGAGCCCGAGCCCGAGCCCGAGGTCACCCCCGAGGTGAAGCCCGAGCCGCCGCCCAAGACGCCGCCGCCCAAGGCCAAGGCGCCCCCCAAGCAGACCAACGACACGCCGCCTCCCAAGGCGCCGCCGATGCGCTTCGACCAACGGCAGACCAACAGCGCGCCCGGCCAAAGCGGGGTCACGGTGAACTCGGGCGAACCCGGGGGCGTTCCGGGGGGCCAGGGCAAGGACACCGACACGGGTAAGAAGCCCGGCGGCTCGGACCAAGGCAAGCCCGGCGGTGAGGCCGGCGGCAAAGACTGGTCGCCAGGCAACGAGGCTTTCTTGCGCAGCTATCCCAAAAAGCTCAAAGAGCCGCCGCGCCTCGAGTGCAAGGCGGTCAAGGAGCTCGGCATCGAAGGGACGGTCGAGCTGCGCGTCCAGATCCGCAAAGACGGCAGCATTCGTCGCGTCCGCGTCAAGCGAGGCATCGGCAACGGCTGCGACGAGGTCGCCAAAAAGGCGCTGCTCAAGGCCAAGTTCAAGCCGGCGATCGCCACCAACGGTCAGCCCATCGACTTCGAGATCCCCTACGAGTATGAGTTCCGCCTCTCGAACTAGCGCGCGTTGGGCAATGGCGCTGGCGCTGGGCTTCGCGGCGTGGATGCCGGCGCGGGCCATGGCTGCGCCGCCGGCCGAGGGCGAGGCCCCGGCCGAAGCCCCGCCGGCGCCCGAGGACTTCGTCCCGGCCGCGCTGCAAAACAGCGTGGAGCTCGACTATCCGGCCGAGCTCGCGGCGCGCGAGGAGCCGCCCTCGGGCACGGTCGAGGTCACCTACGTCGTCGGCGTCGATGGGGTGCCCAAGGAGCTCGAGGTCTCGCAAAGCGTCGACCCCGAGCTCGACGCGCTGGCCCTCGAGGCGGTGGGCAAGCTGCGCTACGCGCCGGCGACCTACCAAGGCAACCCAGTCGAGGTGGTCTTGTCGATCCAGATCCCCTTCGCGCCTCCGCCTCCGCCTCCGCCGCCCGAGCTGGACGGCGGCGATGGTGACGGCGACGGCGACGGCGACGGCGATGCCGTGGGTGACGGTGATGCCGTGGGTGACGGTGATGGCGACGGCAACGGTGATGGCGATGCCGTCCAAGATCCGGAGGAGTTCGAGAGCGGCGACACGCAGACCGAAGGTGCGCTACGCCTCACCGGCACCGTGCTGACCGCCGGCGATCGCACGCCGGTGCCCGAGGCGCGGGTCATCGCCATCCCGGCCGGCGACCTGCCCGCGGGGCAGATCAAGCGCCGCATCTACGAGGACCCCGAAGCGCCGGCCTGGACCGCCTCGGCCTTCACCGACGAAGAAGGTGAGTTCGAGCTGCGCGGGGTGCCCGACGGCAAAGCGCGGCTGGTGGTGCTCGCCCCCGGCTTCGAGCGCTTCGAGTACGTGGTGCCCGTGGTCCAAGGGCAGATCACCAACGTGCGTTGGTACCTGCGGCCCCTCGAGGCCAACCCCTTCAAGACCACGGTCGACGTGGAGCGCGAAGAGATGGTCGAGGTCACCACGCGCAGCATCTCGGTCGAGGAGCTGACGACCTTGCCGGGTACGCAGGGCGACGCCCTCAAGGCCATCGCCAACTTTCCGGGCGTGGCGCGGCCGCCCTTCGCCGGCGGCTTGCTGGTGATCCGCGGTTCGGCCCCCGGCGACTCGGCCGTCTACCTCGGCTACCACGAGATCCCCACCCTCTTTCACTTTGGTGGGATCACCTCGGTCTTCAACTCCGACATCCTCGCGCAGATCGACTTCATCCCCGGCAACTTCGACAGCCGCTACGGCGACGCGATCGGTGGCGTGGTCAACGTCGTGCCCCGCAAAGGGCGGCGCGACGGCTACCACGGCTACATCGACAGCGACATCTTCGACACCGGCGTGCTGGTCGAGGGCAAGGTCGGCAAGGGCTCCTTCGCGCTGAGCGGTCGACGCAGCTACATCGACTTCATCTTGCCGCTGGTGATCCCCTCGGACGCGGGCCTCAACTTCACCTTGGCGCCGCGCTACTGGGACTACCAGGGCCTGTTCGACTATCCCGTGGGCGACGGCAACTTGTCGGTGCGGGCCTTCGGCTCCGACGACCGCACCATCTTGGCCTTCGCCGGGCCCAACGACGACGTGGTCGATGACCGCAACTCGGTCGAGTCGACGCAGTGGTTCCACCGGGCCGACTTGGTCTACACCGCGCGCAAAGGGGCCTGGGACTTCTTGGTCACGCCCTCCTACCGCCGCACCTACATCGGCGTGGCCGCGGTCGGGGCCTTTGGCCTCGACATCCGCGCCTTGGACATCTCGGTGCGCGCCGAGGCGGCCAAGCGCGTATCGGATCGTCTGCGCGTGCGCGTGGGCACCGAGTTTCGCTCGACCAGCAGCGAGGTCCTCGTCGACGCGCCGCAGTTTTCGGGCGACGGGCAGGCCGTGGTCGAGGTCGAGGGCACCAGCTACAGCCCGGCCATCTACACGACGGCCACCATGGCCGCGACGGACAAGCTCAACTTCTACCCGGGCGTGCGCTTGACCGCCTACGCGGGCTTGCTCGACGCCGTCACCGTCGACCCGCGCCTTCGCTTCTCCTACGACGCGACCTCCGCCACGCGCTTGACCGGTGGCGTCGGCATGTACTCGCAGTCGCCCGAGCCCTTCGAGCTCTCGGATGGCTTCGGCAACCCGCAGCTGGGCCCCGAGCGCGCCGTCCACACCTCATTGGGCGTGTCGCACGAGTTCCCCTACGACCTCAACCTCGAGGTCACGGGCTTTTACAAGTACCTGTGGGATCAAGTCGACGTCTCGCAGCGCGTCGTCTTGCGCGACGGAGCCTTGACGCCGGAGTTCTTCTCGAACACCGGTGAGGGGCGCATCTACGGCGCCGAGCTCTTGTTTCGCAAGGCGCTCACCCGCAACTTGTTCGGCTGGGTCTCCTACACCTTGTCGCGCTCGGAGCGACGCGTGACCCCCGAAGATCCCTGGGCGCTCTTCACCTTCGACCAAACCCACATCTTGACCCTGATCGCGAGCTACAAGCTGCCCTACAACTGGCAGATCGGCGCCCGCTTCCGCCTCGTCAGCGGCAACCCGGTCACCCCCTGCACCGACGGCATCTTCAACGCGAGCACCGGCGGCTACGACTGCCGCTTGGGCCCCACCAACGGCGACCGCCTGCCCGCCTTCCACCAGCTCGACTTGCGCGTGGACAAGACCTGGATCTACCGCCTCTGGCAATTTACGCTCTATCTCGACGTTCAGAACGCCTACAACAACACCAGCAACGTCGAGTTCCAGAACTACTCCTTCAACTTCCAAGAGCAGCAACCGATCACCTCGCTGCCCATCATCCCCTCGTTGGGACTCAAGGCTTCCTTTTGATGACCCGCTTCGCCGTGCCCCGACTTCGTCGCCTGATGCCGCTCGCCTTGTGCGCGGCCACGGCTTGCGCCGAGGCCCTCCCCCAAGAGGGGCTGATCATCACCGATCGCAACTTGGCCATCCGCACCGAGGTCACGGCCACGGTCTTCCCGGGCATCGACCCGGATCCCATGGCCCCCCCGCGCGCCGAGGCCCTGCCCTTCGAGACGGTGCGGATCACGCCCTACCTCGTCGGGCCCGAAGGCCCCATCACGCCCGACGCCGTCGAGCCGGTGTGGATCGCCTGCGAGCTCTCCCCGGGCGCGGGCTTGTTCTCGTGCATGGACGCGGCCATCCCCCTGAAGCTCGCGGACATCCCCGAGTGTGAGGCGCCGGACTTCGCCGACTTGATGGGCGAGGAGCTCCCGGCCTTCGTCTCGCCATGCATCATCGCCCGCGAGACGGCGCCCGAGTTCGTCGTGCCCTTGGCCGCCGGCATCTTCTTGGGCGCGGACATCGAGCTCACGATGATCTCCGGCCCGCGCGAGGGCACCTCCACCGAGGACTGCGCCGAGCCTTTGCTCGACGGTGAGTACGAGCTGCCCAACGACTGCCTCTACTCGGTGCAGCGCCTGAGCTTGGGACCGCTGGACCAACTCTTGGTGCAGCTCGCCGCCTTTGGGGCCCTCCCCGACGGCATCGAGGCGCCCGACCCCGAAGATGTCCGCGACGGCGATCGCAACCCGCGAATCACCGGCATCGAAGTTCTCGTCATCCACCCCGACGGCAGTACGGAAGACCCCGTCGAGGTCAGCTCGGGCGACACCGTGATGGCCGCGTGGGGGGACACCTTGCGCGTGACGACCTTCAGCCCCGAAGAGGACCTTCAGCTCTACGACATCTCCGTCAACAACGGCGAGTCGACCCAAGAAGAGCAAGAGGCCTACCAAGGCGACTGGTTCCGCACTTGGGGGCAGCTGCTCTCCGGCTCGAGTGACGACCCCGAAAGCTACAACGAATGGACGCTCCAACCCGGAAGCCAAGACGAGCAGGACACGCCCCCCAACGACGAGGCCTGGCTCTACTACGTGGTCCGCGACGGGCGTCAGGGCGTGAACTGGTGGAACCTGCACGTGCAAGTCGACAGCTCGGAGGCCCCATGAAGGCGGCGCGACCGCTCGCTGTGTTGACCGCGTGTCTCAGCCTCGCCGCGTGCAAGGCCTCGGCGCCCGCCGCCAGCGGTGAGCAGCCGCCCGCCGCCGAGATCACCACGGGGCTCTCGACCCCGACCGGCCCCACGGGGGGTGCGACGGGCTCGACGGGCTCGACGGGAGCCGCGACGGGTGCGACGGGCTCGACCGGCGCGGCCAAAGCCCCCGCCAGCAACGGCCTCGAGTCCGGGCCGGCGAGCGAAGAGATCGTCGCGGCTGCCCGCAAGATCCAAACGCAGCTCGAGTGCCTGCGCGGCAAGGCCTTCAAAGAGGACCCCAAGGTCGCCTTTCAGTCCCTGCCCGATTTTCGCGCCTACGTGAAAAAGCAGGTCGACAAGGAGCTCGGCGGACCCAAAGGCGAGCAGCTCGTCCGCATGCTGCACGCCCTCGACGTGGTCGACCCCTCGATCGACGTCATCGACATGTTGATCGAGGCGGCCGTGGGCCAAGCCGCGGCCTACTACGACCCGGACACCAACACCTTTTACGTGGTGCAGGAGATGCCCGCGCTGATGCTCGACTCGGTGATGGCCCACGAGCTCCAGCACGCCTTGCAAGACCAGCACACCGAGCTGCTCGACGAGTACCTCGACCAGGGCTTTGGCAGCACCGACAAGGACCTGGCCGCGCGCTTCATCGTCGAAGGCGAGGCCACCTTGATCGGCCACAGCTGGCTGGTCGACAGCACGCAGCGCAAGCTGCTCGGCGCCAACGCCCCCGAGGTCTGTCACCTACCCGGACGCGAAGGCGGAGACGCCCGCGCCTTTTGGCCGGTGATGCGCAAGGTCGTGGCCGAGGCCGCGGCCCAAACGCGAGAGGATGTGCTCAACCCCGGCTTGCTCACCAAGCTCGCCAGCTCCTCGATGATGAGCGAGGGCATGGCCGAGTCGATGGAGCAGCTGCGTGCGATGCCCGTCTACTTCTTCTACACCCTGCTGCTGCCCTACAACCAAGGCGGCATGACGGTCTACGAGAGCTTCGAGGGGGCCGGCTACGACTGGGCGCGCATCGATGCGCTCTTCGCCAAGCCCCCCGAGACGACCGAGCAGGTCTTGCACCCCGAGAAGCTGAAGTCCGGCGAG
>JAUIJR010000664.1 GCA_030431075.1 Polyangia bacterium
GCCGTCGCCATCTCCATCGCCGTCTCCATCGCCGTCGCCATCGCCATCTCCATCGCCGTCGCCGTCCCCATCTCCATCGCCGTCCCCATCTCCATCGCCATCGCCGCTCTCCATCGTGCCCGCCTCTTCGGAGCTCGACTCGCTGGCTTCACCTTCGGAGTCGGAGCTCTCCTCGGTGGTCCCGTCTTCCGTACCGGGGAGCGTGTCGTCCGCGCATCCTACGATGGCGAAATTTGCGAGAGCCACGACACTGAGAAAACGACGCGAGAAAGACATGCCCAACGGTAGCCGGTGGCGCAGCCCGCGGGAAGTGTCGAGTTCGAGAAAAATCGCGGGAGCTGGCCGGGGAGACCGCGCAGCGCGCACAACGCGCGCATTGCCGAGGCTGCCCGAAATTCACCACCCACCAGATATCGTGGGGCGTGGCGTTCTCGTCCCGGGCGTGCGGCCGAATCGGCCTGATCCTGCTGGTGGCCGCTGGCTGTCTACCAGCCACGAGTACCGAGGACGATGACGAGACCGGCGAGGAGAGCGAGACCGATGAGACGAGCGGTGAAGAGCCCGCGCCGCCCGGGTTCTTCGACGGCGTCCCCCTCAACATCGCCCACCGAGGTGGGGTCCTCGAGGTCCCCGAGCACACTTTGATGGCCTACGGTCACGCGCTCGAGGTCGGCGCCCACGTGCTCGAGCTCGACCTCCACCTCAGCGCCGACGACCAGATGGTCGTGATTCACGACGAGACGGTCGAGCGCACGACCCAGGGTACGGGCGCCGTCGCCTCGATGGAGCTCGAAGCCCTCCAAGCCCTCGACGCCGGCTACCGCTTCACCGAGGACGGCGAGACCTTTCCCTACCGGGGGCAAGGCCTGTTCGTGCCGACGGTCGAAGAAGTCTTCGACGCCTACCCGGACAGCCTCTTCGCGGTCGAGATCAAAGTCGATCGCCCGGAGATCGCCGAGCTCTTTGCCGAGGCCGTCGTCGGGCGGGGCATGCAAGCGCAGGTCTACGTCTGGTCGGGCGAGCCCGAGGTCACCGACGCGCTACGGGCCGCCCCGGGAGAGCTCATGGTCGGACTCAGCTACGCCGAGCAGATCGCGCTCGCGGTGCTCGATCCCAGCGAGGAGGAGAGCTACCTCGCGCCCGGCCCCTTCGCCCAGGTCCCTCTGAACCTGCAAGGCCTGGAGATCCTCGACCTCCCCTTGGTCGAGCGCGCGGGTCGACACCAGATCTTGGTGCATGCGTGGACGGTGAACGACGCGACGGAGATGGAGACGCTCCTCGACTGGGGCGTGGCCGGCATCATCACCGACCGCCCCTCGCTCTTGGCCGCGACCTTGGCCGCGCGCGAGCCCTGAGGGCCCGCGCTCACCAGCCCAACATCGAGTAGACCAGGCGGGACCAAAGGCCCCGCGGCGCGACCCTTGCCTCGTTCACCGCGAGCAAGATGCAGTCCTCACCCGGGAGCACGGTCAGCTTGTGGGTGACCGACTCGTCGGCCGCCTGCACGTCGCCCGGCTCGAAGTTCGCCTGCCGCGCGTGGTCACGCAGCCCGCCTTGCAAGACCAAGTCGAGCTCACGTCCGCGATGGGTGTGCTCGGGTACCCCCGCCCCCGCCCGGGCCCGCACCAGCCGCACCTGCCCCTCGCCGTGGGCCAGGGGGAGGTTCATCTCGAACACACCCGAACCCGGGAAGACCGAGCGCCAGGGGATCTTCGACGACGGTCCAACCAGCTCGACCAGGGGCGTCGGAAAGATGGGATCGGTGGGACGCACGATCGATTCGGGCTCCGCGAGCGAGTCTGGCTCCACGCTCAGCTCCCTCCCGCTGCCCTCGAGTCCGCTCATCAGCAAGCCACCGAGTCCCTCGAGCTGCTCGACCTTGGCGCGACACTCCGGACAAAAGGTCAGGTGACACGCGACCAAGAGCGACTCGGCTTCGTCGGCGACGCCGGCGGCGTACTCGAGCAACAAGCTCTCGGGGACGTGATGTTCAGCCATGATCGATCCCCTCTCGCGCGAAGTGCTTGCGCAGGGTTCCCAATGCGAGGCGGACACGGCTCTTTGCCGTCCCCAAGGGGATGCGGAGTCTCTCTGCAACCTCGCGAAGGGTCAATGCCTCGATATAGACGCCGCGCAAGACCTCGGCTTGTTCTTCGGGGAGCGCGTCGAGGGCGTCGGCCAGCTGCGCGCGCACCTGCAAGTTCGCGGCGTGATCATCGGGCGCTATGGCCGGACTGGGCCCCGCGCGCTCGACGAAGTGAGGGTCGTCGG